>CALGRQ010000426.1 GCA_937880795.1 uncultured Dyadobacter sp.
TACACGATGGTGTGTTTACCTCGAATCGTTCAGTTTCTGGCGGCTCTCCTTCGTTCACAGGTAATCTTGCTGCATCTGCGGCTGCTGTGGCGAAAAGATATAAGGCATCATCGACCGGTTTAGAGCTTGCAATTTTTGAAAATGTAGGTATCGGTAGCGGAGCATCAGCTAATAATCCTTGGTTACAGGAGTTCCCTGAGCCAGTTACAAAGGCTTGTTGGGATAACCATGCTGGTATTGCACAGAAAACTGCAACAGAATTAGGTCTGGCACAGGGCGACGTTGTTAAGGTAGATTTGAAAGGAAAATCAATTGATGTTCCTGTAATTATACAACCAGGTTTAGCGGCTGGAACTGTGGCAATTGCGATAGGATTTGGTCGTGAGAAAGCTGGTAAATCTGCGGATGGAGTAGGTAAGAATGTATACCCACTTGCTTCTTTTGTAGATGGGTTCTTGTCCTTTTCGCCAGGTGATGTAACAGTCTCTAAAACGGGTGAAACAAGAGAGATCGCTCAGACACAAACGCATAACACGGTAATGAATCGTAAGTCGGTTCTTCAGGAAACAGTGCTTGCACATTTCCAAAAAGACCCATTGGCAGGAAGATTTATTCCAAAAATTCCTACTTCTGAAGGAGTAGTAGATGCTACTGATCTTTCTCTTTGGAATGGACATAAGTACAAGAATCACTCGTGGGGAATGGTTATCGACCTGAACACATGTTTTGGTTGCGGATCTTGTGTGGTAAGCTGCCAGGCAGAGAATAACATTCCGGTTGTAGGTCGTCAAGAAATCATCAATGCGCGTGAGATGCATTGGTTGCGTATTGACCGCTATTATAGCAGCGATGCAGACGTAGAAGATTTGAGAGGATTGGAGATCGCTTCTGAAAATCCGGAGGTTACGTTCCAGCCTATGATGTGCCAGCATTGCAACAATGCACCTTGTGAAACAGTATGTCCTGTTTTGGCAACAACACATAGCTCTGAAGGTTTGAACCAAATGGCTTACAACCGTTGCGTTGGAACCAGATATTGCGCTAACAACTGTCCATATAAAGTACGTCGTTTCAACTGGTTCAAATACTTTGATAACGATAACTTTGATTACAACTTTAATAATGACCTAGGTAAAATGGTCATTAACCCGGATGTAACTGTGAGATCACGTGGGGTTATTGAAAAATGCTCAATGTGTGTACATAAGATTCAAGAAGCGAAGTTGACTGCGAAGAAGGAGAGAAGAAGAATTGTTGATGGTGATGTTTCTGTTGCTTGTAGCAGTTCTTGCCCTACAAATGCAATTACCTTCGGAGATATGAATGATCCAGAAAGTAAAATCTCAAAACTTCTTGCAGTAGAGGTTGAAGGAAGAGCTTTCCACATGCTTGAAGAAATAAATGTTCGTCCACAAATATCTTATCTGACTAAGGTTCGTAACAAAGACGTTGCAGCCAAGGGTGAGACCAAGAAAGCACACGCTTAATTTTGGACAGTTAATATTAATTTGAAGATTAAATCATTATAAATTAGAGTAGTATGCATGTTACTTCACCCGTGAGAGAACCCCTTGTACAAGGTGGGAAAACGTACGCAGACGTAACGGAGGATATATGTCGCCATGTAGAGGGAGCTCCTACCAAAGAATGGAAGATCGCATTTGGTATTTCTCTTTTGGTCTTGGCTTATGGATCCGTTTGTTTGGCATGGACTTGGTGGGAAGGCCTCGGTGTATGGGGTTTGAATAAAACCGTTGGTTGGGCCTGGGATATTACCAACTTTGTTTGGTGGGTTGGTATTGGTCACGCAGGTACTCTAATCTCTGCCATTCTTTTGCTTTTCCGTCAAAAATGGAGAACATCTATTAACAGAGCTGCGGAAGCGATGACTATTTTCGCCGTAATTTGTGCAGCTTCTTTTATCCTAATGCACATGGGGCGTCCTTGGATGGCTTACTGGGCACTTCCTCTTCCAAACGTTTTCGGATCGTTATGGGTGAACTTTAACTCACCACTTGTATGGGACGTTTTCGCGATTAGTACTTACTTCTCAGTATCTCTTGTGTTTTGGTACATTGGTCTTATTCCTGACCTTGCTACTATTCGTGATCGTGCAACAAGCAAAGTTTCTAAATTTATGTATGGAACTTTCGCAATGGGTTGGGATGGTTCAGCAAAAACTTGGGCTCGTTATGAATATATCAGCTTAATTCTTGCAGGTCTTTCTACGCCTCTGGTACTTTCTGTACACACCATTGTAAGTATGGACTTTGCTACGTCTGTTATACCAGGATGGCATACCACAATCTTCCCTCCATACTTCGTTGCGGGTGCTATTTTCTCAGGTTTCGCCATGGTACAAAACCTGATGTTAATTACTCGTGTTGTATATCGTTTAGAAGATTACATTACCCTTGAGCACATTGAGACAATGAACAAGGTAATCACACTTACCGGTTCTGTTGTTGGGGTTGCCTATATTACTGAATTCTTTATTGCTTGGTATTCAGGAGTTGAGTATGAATATTACGCGTTCTTCAACCGTATGACTGGTCCTTACTGGTGGGCATACTGGGCGATGATGACTTGTAACGTAATCTCTCCACAGTTGTTCTGGTCTCGTAAGCTACGTCGTAGCATCACATTTACATTCTTTATATCAGTAGTGGTTAACATTGGTATGTGGTTTGAGCGTTTTGTAATTATTGTTACTTCGCTACACCGTGACTATGTGCCTTCAAGCTGGTCGATGTTCTCGCCAACACGTTATGATATTGGAGATTACATTTTCTCATTCGGATTGTTCTTTACCCTGTTCTTGCTATTCTCGAAATATTTACCGGTAGTAAATATGGCGGAAGTTAAAGCGGTGATTCGTTCTACGTCAGCAAACTTGCCTAAGAAAATTGGTGGGGTTGCAAAAGTAAGACACCAAGGTGTTGCAGAACCGTCTTATAACAAAGACAAAGAATAGAAATTCAGAATAAGAATAGAAGAATTTAACATTAGTATAGTATATGGCAGAGTTAACTGGTAAATATTTAGTCGGAGTCTATGACGATGACGATACTGTTCTACATGCGGTACCACGCCTTAGGAAAGCCGGAGTGAAAATAAAGGAGGTTTATTCTCCCTTTCCAATCCACGGATTGGACGAAGCTTTGGGTCATCCACGAACAAGAATTGGTATAGCAGCTTTTATGTTCGGGGTTACAGGATGCTGTGTGGCTCTAACACTTATGATTTGGACAATGGGTATCGATTGGCCAATGATTATTGGTGGTAAGGATCATATATCACTACCTAACTATATTCCGATTACGTTTGAGTTAACTGTATTGTTTACCGCTTTTGGAATGGTAATTACTTTCTTCATTTCGAATGGATTGAGTCCTGCGGCACATAACCATAAGAGATTTGACGTGCGTTCAACCGATAACAAGTTCGTGATGGCGATAGATATGGGTAGAAACTCGCTTTCGGAAGAAGAAATATCACGTGCGCTAAGAGATAGCGGAGCAGAAGAAGTTAACATCAAGCAATTTTAATGTTTGGAAGATGAAATTCAGAGATTTATATAAATATTCGGGTGCGCTCATGGTCGTGGTTATGATGGCTATGGTGGGATGTGATCGTGACCCTAATAATCCTGGTAAAGAGTTTGCACCTAATATGTACTTACCAGTAGGTTATGAGCCTTTCAAGCAAGAAAAGCCAAATCCAATTAATCCGCAAGGATTAACAATGAGACTACCTGTTGAAGGGACTGTTGCCAGAAGAAATTATAATACGAGCTTCGGAGATGGGGATTCTGCAAAAGTTGATTTGATGGTTTATAATATACCTGCAGACAGTATTTCAATTGCGGAAAAGGTATTGAAAAATCCAGTTCCATTGAATGAAAAAACACTGGCAGAGGGAAAAGTAATGTATGAAAGATATTGCCAACATTGCCATGGTGCTACTGGTACGGGTGATGGTAAAGTGGCAGAGATGTATAAAGGTATTCCTAACTATACAACTGACGCATACAAAAACTTGAATGAAGGACATATATACCATGTAATTACGCATGGAAAGGCACGTATGTGGCCTCATGGTTCACAAATTAACCCGGAAGAGCGGTGGAAGATTGTACACTATGTACAGAAACTGCAAAAGGGAGCTTAATTTATTTTGATAACTGAGTAATAATAATTTATAATGGCATCAGCACATTCGATTCCTTCTATTGAAGAACGGTTTGAATTTACTTCGGGGGCTAAGAGGAACTTAATCATAGGTGGAGCCGTAGGGGTTGCCCTGATCGCCCTAGGAGCGTATTTGGCGGCCAACGGTGGAGGGCATGAAGCAGCACATGGTGCTGAACATGCGGCATCGGCAATCGCGACACCAACGCCTGAAAATGCATCTAAGGTGCGCGCGGTGGCAGAAGCTAGTCATCATGTTAAAGGTCTGGGTGCTCGTATTTGGGCTAACCTTTGGGTAAATGCAGTTTACTTTACAGGTATATCTGTAATTGGTATGTTCTTTATTTCATACAATTATCTGGCGCAAGCTGGTTGGTCAGCTGTGTTTAAAAGAGTACCCGAAGCATTACCAGCTTTTCTTCCTGTAACAGGTATTATCATGTTGATCACTTTTTTGGTGGGCGGACATGATCTTTTTCACTGGACAGATTCAAGTCTATACGAAGTTGGCGGTGCTCATTATGATCCAATTATTGCCGGTAAGCAAGGATATCTTAATACTCCATTCTTCGTAGGTCGTTTGATTTTCTACTTTGTAATGTGGTATGGTATGTGGAGAGTGATTCGCAAGTACTCTTTGCAGGAGGATGAAATCGGTGGAACTGAATTTTATGATAAATCAATTCGCTTAGGTACTGCTTTCCTAGTTGTTTTTGGTGTTACTTCATCAACATCGGCATGGGATTTTGTAATGTCAATCGATACGCACTGGTTTAGTACAATGTTTGGATGGTATACACTCGCTAGCTGGCATGTTGCAGGTTTGGCAGTAATTACCCTGACTGTTGTGATGTTGAGAGAGCGTGGTTATTTGCGCGCGGTAAATTCAAGCCACCTGAGAGATTTAGGTAAGTTTGTATTTGCATTCAGTATTTTCTGGACTTATGTATGGTTTGCACAGTTTCTATTGATTTACTATGCCAACATGCCGGAAGAGACTATTTACTTCATTGAGCGATTCAGAGGTTTTGATGGATTCTACAAAGCGCCTTTCTTCATTACTTTGGTGCTTAACTTCTTCCTTCCTTTCCTTATGCTAATGACAAGAGACGCTAAGTTTACGCATTCTATTCTTAAAGTAGCTTGCTGGTGTGTTATCATTGGTCACTACATGGATTTCTATACAAACGTAATGCCAGGATCTATGGGTTCAGGTGGTGGTTTTGGTCCTTTGGAGTGGGGTTTCTTTGTTGTATTCCTTTGTGCATTTGGATATTCAATCGCATCTCAGTTAGAAAAGGCGAATCTGATCCCAAGACATCATCCAATGTTGGAAGAGTCATTACATCACGATATCGCTTAATTTGCAAACCTGTTTATTATCATGTATTATATCATCGCATTAGTTGCTCTTGTTTTTGTGGTTCTCACAGGCGTTGTGATTTCCAGACTCCAGGATGTTATCAAGAGTGTTAAAAAAGAGGAGTCGGCCGACGCTGTGCCATCCGGGAACAAGGTCAATGGGGCTTTATTTATTGTTGTATTAGTTTTAGGTGGTATCGCTATTGCATGGTCATATATGCATTCTCGCGAATTTTTCCTTCCTGAGGCCTCTTCCGTTCATGGAAGAAGAACTGATGATTTGTTCTGGTTCTCTATGGGAGTTCTTACCATTCCATTTATCCTGGTAAACTTTCTTATTTTCTTTTTCTCGTGGAAGTATCAGTATAAGAAAGATCATCGTGCATCTTTTTATCCAGACAACCATAAATTGGAATTAATCTGGACTATTATTCCTGCTATAGTGATGGCCCTTTTGGTATTTACTGGGTGGAAGGCATGGTCAGATATTACATCTGAAGCGCCAAGTGATGCTGAAGTTATCGAAATTACAGGTAAGCAGTTTAACTGGATCGTTCGTTACGGAGGTGTTAATGACAATAAGTTAGGAAACTATAACTACAAGTTGATCGATGCGCAAAATGAGGTAGGTATTGATTTGTCGGATGAAAATTCTTTCGATGATTTCCAAAACCCAACTGAAATGCACATTCCAGTAAACAGACCGGTACTTTTGAAAATTCGTGCCCGCGATGTTTTGCATAGTGTATTTATCCCGCATATGCGTGTGAAGATGGATGCCGTACCTGGTATGCCAACGAAATTCTGGTTTGTAGCTGATAAAACTACGGCTCAAATGCAAGCTGAAACAGGTGATCCTAATTTCAAATATGAAATTGCTTGTACTGAAATTTGCGGACAAGGTCACTTCTCGATGAAAATCAATCTTGTTGTAGATGATGAAGAATCTTACAAGAAATGGTGTGCTGAGCAGCAAACTTTCTTGCAGACATATCCGGAGTATTTGGCGAAAGTACCGGATAACTTGAAAGCGAAAGCAATGAAAGGTTTACCGGAAACTACTGTAGCACCAGCCGATAGCTCTGCTACTGCTAGCGTAGCAGGTGTAAGTACGGGTACAAGTATCCGTTAATAGTAATAATTTTAAAATATATTATAGTATATGTCAGCTGTTGAAGGAATGGATAATGCCCATGTGGATGCCCACGAACATCACCATGAGTCTCAAAACTTCTGGCAGAAGTATATCTTCTGTGAAGACCACAAAATTATAGCAAAGCAATACCTGATTACGGGGATCGTTTGGGCAGTGATAGGTATATCCATGTCTATTATATTCCGTATTCAATTGGGTATGCCAGATTCTAATTTATCTTGGTTGAAGCCTGTATTGGGTGGATGGATCAGTGATACTGGAAAGCTGGATCCTAATTTCTACCTGGCCTTGGTTACAATGCACGGAACCATCATGGTTTTCTTTGTATTGACGGCGGGTCTAAGTGGTACATTTAGTAACTTCCTTATTCCATTGCAAATTGGTGCCCGTGATATGGCATCGGGCTTTATGAACATGCTTTCGTACTGGTTCTTCTTTTTAGCTAGTATTTTAATGTTCGGGTCTTTGTTCTTGCAGAATGGACCAGCTGCGGGTGGTTGGGTTATTTATCCTCCGTTAAGTGCCTTGCCACAAGCTCACCCAGGATCAGGAATGGGTATGACACTGTGGTTGTCAAGTATGGCATTCTTTATTGTATCACAGCTGTTGGGTGGTATTAACTATATTACGTCAATTATCAACCTTAGAACACGAGGAATGTCGTTCGATCGTTTGCCATTGACAATCTGGTCGTTCTTGATTACAGCGGTGTTGGGTCTTATTTCCTTCCCGGTATTGCTTTCGTCGGTGTTGTTGTTGATCATGGACCGTCATTTCGGTACTAGTTTCTACTTGTCGGATATTTATATCAATGGAGAAGCGTTGCCAAACGTGGGAGGTAGCCCAATTTTGTTCCAACACTTGTTCTGGTTCCTAGGTCACCCAGAGGTATATATCGTACTTCTTCCAGGTTTGGGTATTACTTCTGAAATTATAGCGACAAATTCACGTAAGCCTATCTTCGGTTACCGTGCGATGATCGCCTCTATGTTAGGTATTGCCTTCCTTGCATTTATCGTATGGGCTCACCATATGTTTGTAACAGGTATGAATCCTTTCTTGGGATCCGTATTTATGTTCTTGACATTGATTATTGCAGTTCCATCCGCGGTTAAAGGCTTTAACTATATTACCACACTTTGGAAAGGTAATATCGTATTTACGCCTGGTATGTTGTTCTCGATTGGTTTGGTTTCGCTGTTCGTTTCGGGTGGTCTTACAGGTATTATTCTTGGTAACAGTGCGTTGGATATTCAATTACACGATACGTACTTCGTTGTAGCTCACTTCCACTTAGTAATGGGAGCTGCATCTGCTTTCGGTTTATTTGCCGGGGTTTACCACTGGTTCCCTAAAATGTTTGGCCGTATGATGAACCCTACATTGGGACAAATTCACTTCTGGTTCACATTTGTAGGTATTTACTTAGTGTTTATTCCAATGCACTATGTAGGTATTGCAGGCTTCCCTCGTAGATATTATCAGTTTACTAGCTACGACTTTACAAATAAGTTTATGGACATGAATATGTTCATATCGATTGCAGCGATATTCTCATTCCTTGCACAATTTATTTTCCTTTGGAACTTCTTCTATAGCATTTTCAAAGGTAAGAGAGCACCGATGAACCCATGGCGTTCAAATACTTTGGAATGGACTACACCAGTAGAACCAGTTCACGGAAACTGGGTTGGCGAGATTCCAGCTGTTTATCGTTGGTCTTACGATTATAGTAAGCCTGGTGCTAAAGAGGACTTTATCCCACAAAATATACCTTACTCTCAAACTTTGGAGTCTAATTTCCCTCATGAAAATGAGCTAATTGCTACTGAGAAGGAGATAGAGGCCCAAAACTTTAATGACCAGTTCAACTCACATTGATTTTAACGCGAGTCGTCGGTTTCGACGACTCGCTTTAAATACTGTTATTTCACTATACTTTCTGATTATTGCAGGAGGTGTTGTTAGGAGTACAGGAGCTGGGATGGGCTGTCCTGATTGGCCTCGTTGCTTTGGACGCTGGGTACCGCCTACTGAGGTTTCGGAATTACCTGTTAACTACAAAGAAATATACGGAGCCAAGCTCAAAGGAGAAATTGAATTCAATCCGGTTAAGACATGGATTGAATATGTGAATCGGCTGACGGGTGCCTTTACAGGGGTAATGATTTTTCTTACGCTATTGGCATCACTACCTTACTTTAGAAAAGGTCCTAAAAGAATATTTTATTACAGTCTTGCCGCATTCATTTTAGTGGGTTTGCAAGGTTGGTTAGGAGCAAAGGTGGTGTCTTCGGAACTGATGCCGGTTATGATTACACTGCATATGTTACTTGCTATTGTAATCGTGTTTATTCTGCTCTATCTGCTTACATGGTCTAATTTCACGAAAGCAGTATTTGAGAAGGGAATTAACAAGGATATGCTACGGCGTACTGGTTGGATGGTCATAGTGCTGTCGGTTATCCAAATTGTATTGGGGACACAGGTACGTGAGAATATGGATGAAGTGATTCGTGCACTCGGCTATCAGGCAAGGCATCTTTGGATTGAGGAATTGGATAGTCGTTTTTATATTCACCGTTCATTCTCGATCATCATTGTGGCCGTTAACCTCTTTTGGTTAGTCAGAATAAAGAAAAGCTCGAAACACAAGTCGGTACAAAATATAGCAAATGCATGCTTACTGGTATTAGGCGTGGAATTGTTTTCGGGAATATTAATGGCGTATCTGGGCGTTCCTCCATTTGCGCAACCACTACATTTGGTGCTAGCCATTGTGATGATTGGTTTACAATTTGTGATTTGGTTGTTGCTTGATGAGGACAAGTTTTTGAGCAGAATGAATTTGAGTAGGGAAGAATTGGTGTAGTGGAAATTTTGGTAAAATAATGACATCAACAGCAATAAATTTATCAATTGGAGAGAAAGTAAAAGTCTTATTTGAATTACTTAAATTCAGACTTGCTGCTCTGATCGCGTTTTCTGGCGCAATGGGATATAGCTTGGGAGCCAAAGAGGTCACCTGGGAGAAAATGGTGCTGTTTGTAATTGCATCTATTGGTATTACTGGAGCAGCAAATATTATTAACCAGATTCTGGAAAAGGATTTGGATAAACTGATGAAAAGAACGGCTGGTAGGCCGTTACCAAGTGGAAAAGTTACAGTGCCACAAGCTATAATATGGTGTGTGATATTGGGTGTGGCTTCACTAGCGATATTTGTATCAGTATTTAACCTAACAACTGGTCTTATTTCTTTGCTTTCATTGGTGTTGTATGGCTTTGTTTATACCCCATTGAAGAGAGTTGGTCCTATTGCTGTTTTTGTGGGAGCATTTCCTGGCGCGTTTCCTCCAATGATTGGATGGGTGGCCGCCACAAACCAATTTGGACTGGAGCCTGGTATTTTGTTCGCCATTCAGTTTTTCTGGCAGTTCCCGCATTTTTGGGCTATTGCATGGGTTTTGGATGATGATTATAAACGGGCAGGTTTTAAGTTACTTCCTGCCAAAGGGCTGAAAGATACCGATACGGCCTTGCAGATCATGATTTACACGATCTTTTTATTGCCAATCGGGTGGTTACCTTATGAGTTAGGAATGACGGGTATTAATTCAGCATTTGTGGCTACTGTGTTTGGGGCTCTATTCCTAGCGCAGACTTACCATTTGATGCGCAAATGCACCGATAAAACAGCTAGACAACTAATGTTTGGGTCGTTTGTATATTTACCCATTGTGCAGATTGCGTTTCTGTTGGATAAATTGTGATATTAGATTTAAAGAGAGATGGAGAATATTCAGCAAGTTAATATAGATAAGGAGCCGAAGGCACCTTTGGCAATGGATCCGATAAAGTTCATATTATGGCTTTTTCTGGTGAGTATTATCATGCTTTTTGCTTCGCAAACCAGTGCATATCTGGTTAGAAGAGCAGAAGGTAATTGGTTGGAATTTGAAATGCCCAAGATATTCTGGTACAGCACTGTTGTACTAGTGTTAAGTAGTATCAGTATGCACTGGGCATATTTGAATGCAAAAAAAGATCAGTTCAAACAACTGAAAATAGCAATTTCTGTTACTTTTGTGCTTGGTCTGGTATTTCTTTGGATGCAGTTTGAGGGATGGAAGCAACTGGTGGCAATGAATGTATACTTTGTTGGTAATCCATCCGGATCCTTTTTTTATGTGTTTACCGGCTTGCACGGGTTCCACATCATTACGGGGTTGATTGTTTTGGTAACGGCGTTATCGGCTGCATTCCGTTTAAATGTTCATTCTAAGAATCTGAGGAGGATTCAGATTTGTACCACTTATTGGCACTTTTTAGATATCCTCTGGTTATACCTTTTTGTTTTTTTATTGACCTTTAATTGAAATTTTTTCACCAATGGCTGCACATGTAACAACACCTGGCTCGGTAGAACCCAAAATGTGGATGGGGGGTATTGAGCCTATGAAAGCGAGTTACGGTAAACTGATGATGTGGTTTTTCCTCATATCTGATACTTTCACTTTTTCTGCTTTGCTCGTAGCGTACGGGTATCAGCGATTCAGCTTTCCGGCATACCAAGGTGAATTCGCTGACTTTACTTTCTCGAATTTATACTGGCCAATACCAGAGCGTGTATATGAAGCTGTACCATTCTTACATGGTATGTCCCTACCGTTGGTTTTTGTAGGTATCATGACTTTCATTCTTATTGCAAGTAGTGTTACCATGGTACTTGCAGTAGAAGCAGGACACAGAATGGATCGTGCAGCTGTTGAAAAATGGATGCTATGGACTATCCTAGGTGGTTTTACTTTCTTGGGTTGCCAGGCATGGGAGTGGGCTCACTTTATCCACGGTACGGAGTCAGGATCTGTTTTTAAAGTTTTTGAAAATGGAGTTGAAGTAAGTAAAACCATATTCGGTGCCAATTTAATTGAAAACCAATACGGACCGGCAGCTTTTGCAGATTTCTTCTTCTTCATTACTGGTTTCCACGGAACTCACGTATTTAGTGGAGTAATTCTAAATATCCTTATATTCTTCCGTGCAGCAACAGGGTTGTATGACAAACGCGGTAGTTATGAGATGGTCGAAAAAGTAGGTCTATACTGGCACTTTGTGGACCTTGTTTGGGTATTCGTATTTACATTCTTTTATTTGGTTTAACCATCAGAAACGTTTTAATTATTAGATCATATGTCTGAAGTACATCATATACATAATCAAGATCCGAACGCAGGTGCAGAACAGCGTAAGGCTATCATGAAAACTTTCTGGATTCTTTTGATCCTGACTGCATTGGAATTCTTGATCGCATTTACTGTTCCGCATGGAGTATTAAAGATCACTATATTCATTGTGATGACGATCGTCAAAGCATTCTATATCGTGGGAGAGTTTATGCACTTAAAACATGAAACGAAAGCATTGATATGGTCCATACTTGTTCCAATTATTTTTGTCGCTTGGTTGATTCTGGCGCTTTTGATAGAAGGAAGTGCTATATATGAAGCCATTTTTGGATGAGCTAGATAAAGTATGAAAAAATACATTAAAGCCGGATTACTGATCGTTACATTAGTAATACCGGCTTTGATTTTTACTTTTCTAAGGTTTTTCGCAACCAATCATTACAATGTCCCGTTTTTCCATGCTGAAATTAATCAGGGAGGTGTAGTAAAAATCATTCAGAGAGATACGGTAGATTATAAGGTTCCAGATTCTGTTGGAATCGGTTTGAGAGGGAAACTCTCTGTAATTAATTACCAAACGGTGCTATGTAACGACAGCTGCATGGTAATGAGAGATAATCTAAGACGCATATATGCGCTTAGGGAAAGTATTTCGGGTCTTCAGATTGTTTCTTTAACTGACGTTGTAGACACCGCGACACAAAATAAGGCGGACATGTGGTCAGTGGTGAAGATGGATAGAGGTTTGTCCGATCGGATGTTTAAGTGGAATGAAGTACCTTTATCTAAGAAAACGGGTTTGCCTGAAAATAGATGGATTTTGATTGATCGCGCTGGCTACATTAGAGGCTATTATAACGGTGCTGATACAGAAGAAACGAATCGTTTAATGGCTGAGCTTAAGATATTGAGTTTTGAAGAGAAGAATTTAAAAAAGTAGGTATGTCAACTTTGCTGTTGGATAAGAATCAAAAAAAGTACGAGCGAATTATTAATATTCTAGCTGTCGTTATTCCGATTGCGGTTGCTGCCATTTTGGGTATACGGCAAAAAGTAGAATTGGGAGCATGGACTAAGGTATTACCTCATGTTATCGGGGTCATAAACACCCTTACATCTATTTTTTTACTACTAGGTTATTATTTTATCAAGAAAAATAATCGGACAGCGCATAGGCAGATGATGATGTCAGCATTTGCCCTTGGTGCAGTATTTTTGGTTTGCTATATACTGTATCATATCTCTAATGAATCAACCGCTTTTGGAGGTACAGGTGCTGTGTTACGCTTTACCTATTATTTCTTATTAATCTCTCATATTGTGCTCTCCATAGTAGTTGTATGGTTTGTGTTGAGAGCGGTTTATTTTGCTATGACAAATCAGTTACCACAGCATCGTAAAGCGGCTAAATTTGCGTTTCCAATTTGGCTTTATGTAAGTGTGAGTGGTGTTATCGTATATTTAATGATTAGTCCGTATTACGTATGAAAAGATATGCTTATATAGTAGTTGGGATTTTAGCAATGATGGTTATGTCGTCGGCTGACTTGCTGGCGCAATGTGCTATGTGTAGAGGTAGCGTGGAAAGTACGATGGGCAATGGCCGTAATAATGTGGGTGTGGGTTTGAACACCGGGATAGTATACCTTTTTGTGATGCCATACTTGATCGTAGCGGGTATTGCTTATTTCTGGTATAGAACTAGCAAGAAAAATCAAAAGGAACGTGAATTTATTAATGCACGGGTAAGGCAAGCTTACCAGTAAGATTTTATAATCACCATGAATAGGTATGAAGCGGAGTCAGAAATGGCTTCGCTTTTTTTGTGCAGTTTGTGTTGGATACGATTTAAATAGAAATGTAGGGTAAGAAAATGATCGGATGCCCTTAATAGGAAAAGGACTTTAAGATGCGAATTATATTTTTACTACTACTTGTATTGCTAAGTGGAATGGGCAGGGCTCAGGAAATTTCTACCACAAAACCATGGACCTTTTGGTGGTGGATGGGTAGTGCTGTGAAGAAGCATGATATTACAAGACAATTGGAGACTTTCCAAAAGGCAGGTGTGGGCGGTGTTCATATTATTCCTATTTATGGTGCGAAGGGTGCCGAGGCAGACTTTATCCCGTTCTTGAGTAAGAAGTGGCTGGATATGATGGAGCATACGGTGAAGGAAGGAAAGCGGCTTGGCCTAGGGGTTGATATGACTACGGGTACGGGCTGGCCTTTCGGCGGTCCTAATATTGGTAACGAGTACGCCGCAAAGCAAATGGTTATTGCGCCTGAGAAGTTTGTTATTAAGAATACCGGCCAAAAGGTAAAGCGCGCTGCACCGGGAGGTGAAGGGCTTGTATTAGATCCATTTCATCAGAACGCGATGAGGCATTACTTGACTCGCTTCGATTCTGCATTTGCTAAAACCACATATAGACCGCGTTCCATGTATATGGATTCCTACGAGGCTTATGGAGCCAATTGGACGGGCAATCTTTTGGATGAATTTACATCGCGTCAAGGTTACGACTTATCCAGACACTGGTCAGCGCTAGCAGACTCATCCAGTTCTCTGGAATCCGAGTTAATACGTATTGATTACAAACAGACTTTGTCGGAGTTGCTACTCGCTTATTACACCCAAAGTTGGACGAAGTGGAGCACTGATCATGGGTTTGTGACGCGCTATCAGGCTCATGGTTCTCCGGGTAATTTATTGGATCTGTACGAAGCCGCTGACATTCCGGAAACGGAATCATTTGGTACTAGTCGGTTTCCTATACCTGGCTTGCGTGTAGATCCCGATTATTCGATTGAGCAGTTTGGAACGCCTAACCCGCTCGCGATGAAATTTGCGTCTTCAGCTGCACATTTTTCGGGGAAGAAATTGGTAAGTTCGGAAACGGGAACATGGCTTGCCAATCATTTCAAAGTGTCGTTGTCTCAGTTAAAGCCGCAGATTGATGAATTGTTTACCGCGGGCATCAATCATATCTTTTACCATGGAACCACCTACTCACCCCAGGATGCTGCGTACCCGGGCTGGCTTTTTTACGCTTCTACCAACTTTGGTCCTACCTCACACTTTGCAGAACATTTTCCATTGGTAAATAAGTATATAGAATTTTGTCAAACACGGTTGCAGGAAAGTAAACCGGATAACGACGTATTAGTTTATTTTCCGATTCATGATTTATGGGCCAAACCGAATACTTCATCAGGAGGAATCAATCTGCTTGAAGTTCACCATGTGGATCGGTGGTTGCTCGGTTTACCATTTGGTAAATTGGTAGAAAGATTGTGGTCTGATGGCTATTCATTTGATTATGTTTCGGACAAACAATTAAAAAGATTAAAAGTAGAAAAGGATGGACGGCTCAACTCTGGGGCTACCAGTTATAAGACCTTGATAGTTCCAGCGGAAACTTATATGCCTGAAGAGACGCTTGAAGAGTTAGCCAGGTTAGCAGAGGCAGGGGGGAAAATTGTATTTCAGAACAAAATGCCTGACTATGTTACCGGGTGGTCGGCTCATGTGGATAGGCAAAAAAAGTTTGCCCAAGTCGTTTCAAATCTTCGCTCGATGAGAAACGTTCAAATGGGCGAGGACTTACACGGAATGTTATTGAAAAATGGTGTGATTCGGGAAAGTATATCTGCCTCGGGATTGACCTATATCCGGAAAATAGATAAAAGGGGCCAGCCATTTTATTTTTTAGCAAACCTCTCCAATAAATTTTCGTCGGGTTGGGTAACCTTGGGTAAAATAGGACCATGGGTCAAGAACGATCCTTTGCTGGGGAAATCTACATTAGCGACGCGCGACAGCGCTGGAGTTCGTCAGATTTTTCTGGAATTGCAACCAGGCCAATCTAGTTTTTTAGAATTGGCAGTTGAAGGGGATCGGCCGACTAATGTGACTAAGCCAGTGTTAAGCGAGCACAAGATCGATGGTACATGGTCTGTGCAATTCTTAAAAGGTAGGCCAAGTATTCCCAAACCTGCAAAATTGAAAAAAGTGGATTCCTGGACATTATTACCAGATTCGGCATTGTACTTCTCTGGAACGGCGCAGTATGCCATTCAATTTGATGTACCCAAACCGTTGTCAAAAGGCAAGACTGTGCAGTTACAGTTGGGGGATGTCCGTGAGGTAGCTTCGGTGAAAATAAATGGTAAGTCAATTGGTGTATCCTGGTCAATCCCCTTTGTGTTGAACCTTCCTGCTGGACTTTTGAAAGAAAAAGGGAATCGTATGGAAATTGAAGTAACTAATTTATCCGCGAATTATATGCGGTTGCGAGACACACAAAAACCTGATTGGAAAATGTTTCATGATATCAACGTAGCCGATATTACTTATAAGCCATTTGATGCATCGGCTTGGAAGCCGATGCCGTCCGGATTGCTAGGTCCTGTTAAATTATTGTATCGTTAGGGTTATTCCCAAAGTGGGTAGTGATCCAATTGAATTTGTTGACCAAAGAAAATATTAGTTGATCTTTCAAAAGACAAGGTATAGTCGGAAACGTAAAACTGGCGTTTACCTTCTCCTTTCTCATTAATTAGATAATGCTGGTCCAATATGGCACGTAAAGAGTTGGCGACAATTTCTGAAGTATCCAGTATCGAAACCGTATCGTTATAATAAGCGGCAATCTGTTTCTTGATGAGTGGGTAGTGAGTACAACCTAAAATTAACCCTTCAATCCCATTTAATGAAGGATCGGACAAATAGGTGCTTATAACGCTTTCACTAATATTATTGTCAAAAAAACCCTCCTCGATCATGGGAGCTAGTAGGGGTGTTGCTAGTGATTTGAGCTGAATATTTTTCCCAAGCGCATCCACTTTCTTTTTATAAACATTGGAGAGAACAGTTTGTTTCGTTCCTATCAAGCCAATAGTTTTACCCTCGTAATGCTCCTTTATATAATCTACAACTGGATCAATCACGTTTAGAACATGAGCTTTACTTCCCACGTATTCCTTCACTAGCTCGAAAGCGGCCGCAGAGGCAGAGTTGCAGGCGATAAGTATAAGCTTACAATTTTGCTGCAATAACATATTGCATATTTTTATAGAATAGGCCTGTATTGCAGCGGTAGATTTATCTCCGTATGGGAGATGAGCCGTATCTCCAAAATAAATGGTGTTTTCATGAGGCAATAGTCTTGTAACAGCGCTTGCGACTGTCATTCCGCCTATACCACTGTCAAATATTCCAATCGGCGCCGTTGAATCGAACATGAAAATAGGTTTTGAGTTTATATATTAACACCAAAGCTAAAGATGAAAATCAATATTATTTTTTTACAGATACAATAAGTTTTTCTTCTACCTTGTCAATTCGGGGGTTGTTGTTATAATTTATTGATATATAGTATTTTATGTAAGGTGTGTCACTAGGTTATAGAAGCTGCAAAATTAGATAACTCATTTTTATTAAAAAAAGAAGTAGTAGCATGCAACCTCAGTTGTAGGTTGCGCATCTTGAAGTCGAAATCGAATGTTAGAATGAGTCGAATTTTATCATTATTTAGTCAGGAGGCACAGCTGGTTAGAGCGTTGAGGAAGCAAGATCCGAAGGCACAACGCCAGTTGTACGAAAAATACAGTACCCGCATGCTGGGGCTGTGTTGTCGCTATGCCGGTGACGCAATGATAGCTGAAGACATCATGGTGGAAGGATTTATGCGTGTTTTTACGAAAATAGATCAGTATAACGAAGAAGGAAGTTTTGAAGGATGGGTACGCAGGATCATGGTAAATGAGGCGCTAGGCTATTTGCGGAGGCAAAAAAGAATTTTGGAAGATACGATTTGTATAGAGGCTGAAAATATTCCCGATTATAACCTTGCTGATCAAGACTTAAATGCGGACGAACTGCTGCGTATGATTGGTGGGTTACCAATTGGGTATCGCACTGTTTTTAATTTATACGCCATTGAAGGGTTTAGCCATCTTGAGATAGCTAGTATGTTGGGTGTAAGTGAAAGTACCTCAAAGTCGCAATTGCATAGAGCTCGTGCTATGCTTCAAAAAATGGTGTCGGAGTGGGAAGATGAATTTAAAAAAAAAGTAAACTATGAAAAGGCATCCTATTGATGAACTGTTCCATCGTAAGCTGGTTGAAGTTGAGAAGCAGCCGTCTGAAAAGGTATGGGAGCGATTAAATCAGCAAAGGCAAGGCAAGCAAATTAGATCGGAGCTCTGGAAATGGTATGCAGCTGCGGCACTCGTAGGGGTGGTTTTTTTTACCGCCTAT
>CALGRQ010000427.1 GCA_937880795.1 uncultured Dyadobacter sp.
CTCCGATCCCTATAAAATCTTCCATTTTTCGCCTATACATCACCATTTCCTGTGCCCCACGGGAAACAATGGTCAAACTCAATTTTACGACATATCCGATACCGAACACCCCCAAATTTTGAAAGATATACAAGGAGGCATTGCTATTTCCAACAGCCGCCAAATTATTGGGATCAATAAAAAAATGGAAATAAAAGGAATGAGGCGGGTACATTTATCACCGACAGACTCCCTGCTCGGCAACTACCTCATCATTAGCCATCCTGCTATACGGTCGACGAAGCAAGGAAACGACCCAGTAGCAGAGTATGCTGCATATAGATCGTCTGCAAAGGGAGGTGGGTACAAAGTTTCTGTCATCAACATTGAAGAAATATTTAACCGATTCAATTATGGAGAAGCCAGTCCACAAGCCATACGAAATCTCATTTTACGACACTATAAGGTTAACCCATTGAAATTTATTTTCATGATTGGACATTCGACCGATCCACAAACGGCTCGGAAGCGTCCCGATGCCGGAAATGTCGACATGATACCCAATGCAGGTTGGCCCGGCTCGGACCTCGCACTAGCCATATTCCCAGAAATAGATTCCACACTAAGTCCTGTGATTTCCATCGGAAGAATTAATGCGAAAACGGGAGAAGAAGTATCGGTATACCTCAAAAAAGTGATGGATTTGGAAGCTCAACCTGCCTCTGCACCATGGCGTCAGAATATTTTACATCTTACGGGCGGGCGTTCATTGGATGAAATTGAGACCTTCAAGTCATATGCGCAATCTTTTGAAAATACTGTAACAAAATCTTCATTAGCTCCTCATATTGAAACAGTTTCCAAACAAACCGAACGTGACGTGGAGCAGGTCACCGCCGAAAGATATATCAATCGGGGAACCGCACTGATGACTATTTTCGGACATTCGTCTATTAACGTTACCGACATGGATATTGGTTTTGTAAGCGATCCGGACCGAGCCTATCAAAACCACCCATTTTATCCGGCTGTTATAGCCAATGGCTGCGCTCTGGGAAGTATATTTTATTCAGATTATACGATCAGCTCGGACTGGATTTTCGCCCCAAATAAAGGCGCTATACTATTTCTTGCACATACCTTCAATGGACCGTCCACGGCTTTGAACCATTATACTAATTCCTTTTATCAAGTTTTAGCTGATTCTTCATTCACCAGTGCGCCTTTTGGCACTATTCAATTGGAAGCAATACGGAGAAATTTAAAACTACATACCACCCTCGCAGATAAAATAACCGCACAACAAATGAATCTGCATGGCGACCCCGCGATACGGATTTTCCCGGGTGCATTACCCGATTATGCTTTTGACTCCTCGGCCTTTGCCTATTCAGATATAACCGAACAGCAAGCCACCACATGGAGCGACTCTATAAAAATTAGACTTGTTATTAAAAACAACGGGCGCTTCAAAGAGCAGCCATATACCTTACGAGTTCAAAGCGAAAATGGCAAAGTCGTATATCAAACACGTCGAAATCCTGTATTTATTTCCGATAGCCTCGTCTTCCACATCAAAAATCCATTATCTACCAATCTGACATTTATACTGGATGCTAATCAAGAATGTGCAGAGGAGTCGGAGGATAATAACTTTTATCAACTGAATCTTATTCTCCCGGAAGGCGGAGCCTTTCCTATACTTCCATTCAATGGCTATAAAACCAGCACTCGTCAAGTAGACCTCATCGCACAACTTGCAAACCCGTTGGAGCACCAGCAAATCATTTTTGAATGGGCCTCAGATTCCTCCTTTACCGCCCCTCGGCAAAAGACAGCGAAAGTTCATCGCTATACAGCCAGTGTAGAACTAACCATTGAAAATAACTGGCAGACCGTATATTGGCGCGTTTTTCTAGCCGAATATCCTTCAAAAAAATCCTCCATACGCTCCATTACATTTCGTCCCGGAATAGAACAGACGATACAAGTTCCGGAAGGACTCGCTTTCTTGAACACCTCATACCCCACTCATATTCAGGAAGGTGATACCCTTCAACTTGAAGCCGCATTTCAAAATATTACAAAAACGCCATTCACGGATTCCGTTGCAGTCTATATTCAACATTCAACACCCTATACAATTCAGGCATATACCCGGCATATAGCCTCCCCAAAGGCAAATGAAACCGGTACAATCTTCCTCGCCTTGCCCACAGCAGGACTTCCCGGCAAACATCATATTACGTTTTCATTCAATTCAGATCATCTTCCAGAAGCTGATTATGATAACGATATAGTACGCGCGAGTTACGAAGTATTGGCAGACAAGTTACCTCCTATTGTTACGGTATATGTCGACGGCCGCTTACTGAGAAATGGAGATATTGTCTCCCAAAAACCCAATTTTAAGATACAGATCACCGACGAAAATAAATTTAAGATCAGAAAAGACACGGCAGGCATAGAAGTCTATCTTCAAGAAAATGGCTGGTTAAGCCCCGAAAAGCGGATATCATTAACAGGTGCAACTACTCAAACGAACCTCTTCAATGTATATCAACTTAACTTCTCTGATATAGCCACCCTCGCCCCTGCACACTATACACTACGTGTGAAGGCTCGCGATTTAAGTGGTAACATAGCACCCACTTATCGTATCATGTTTAAGATAGAGAATTCTTTCGCAGCGGAAACTGTAACGGTTGCACCCAACCCATCGGCATCTTACTTCCGGTTTTCATTTTTCACACCTCAACAAATCCCCGGCAAAACAATTGACCTGGTTATTCGAAACGTGTATGGTACAATGGTTCACAAACAGCGGCTGGCACCGCATATAGGTATCAATGAGCTATTATGGAGCCCGAATGAACTACCTTCAGGCATATATTTCTACCGATTTGAAACAGAAGATGACAAACGCCATTCCCATTTCATGCGAAACAAACAGTTACAAGGGAAAGTCGTTTGGGTACGATAAAGATTCCCTTTTCTTTCGGCAAAAACTTCTTATTTTTGTCGATTATAAAAATAATTCAAGCCCTTGAAAGAATACGGCAGTAACGTACAAAAATTAGCTGATCATATCGTTAAGATAGAAGATCGGACAAAACGGACGCTTTATGCGCACATTTTGGTGGAACTCATGAGGCAGATCCACCCAAACATGAGGGATAATCAGGATTATACCAATAAGCTTTGGGATGACCTTTACATCATATCAGGTTTTGAACTGGACGTAGATAGTCCGTTTCCTCCACCTTCGCCTGAATCCCTAGGAAAAAAACCGTTGACCGTTGGCTACAACCAGCATAATCTGATTTACCGTCACTATGGCCGTAATATTGATTTGTTGCTTGAAAAAGCAATAAATACAGAAAATGAGGAGGATCGACTGGCATTTGTATCTTACATTTTCCGCTTGATGCGATCGTTTTTTAACACCTGGAATAAGGACAATCCGGAAGACCATGTTTTATTGGGACAGCTCGACCAATTGGCCAAAGGAAGGTTAAAAACGGAAATCGACTATATCCGTCGTAACGGACCTATTGAAGCCTCACCCAAAGATCGCAACAGCAATCAGGAGCGTAACAGAGGTAATAGTCATCAGGGTGGATTTAAAACCCAACCGGGACACAATCAGGAAAGACAAAATTCTAACAACCAGAATAACCGTAACCGCTCGAACAACAACAATAAGTTTTCGGGAAGAAACAACAATAACAACCGTAACAACAACAATAATAACAACCGCAGAAAACAAGGCCTTTAAGCTTCTGCTATTGTTGATTATCGTGAAGTTCCGTTGGTTCATTCTGGTATTCAATTGATATTAACCTATACGGCTTAACACCCCGTCAAAAACTTTGCAGCGTCATAGCTGATTGACAGAAAATGGCTTCATTTAAAATAACAGGAGATAGACGCTTAAAGGGGGAAATAGTCCCTCAGGGAGCAAAAAACGAAGCATTGCAAATTATTTGCGCGGTGCTGCTTACCAAAGAACCGGTAACTATTCATAACATTCCGAATATTCGCGACGTAAATCAACTGATTGATCTTTTGGGCGATCTTGGCGTTCGTCGTACACGACTTAGCGAATCATCCATTCGTTTTGAAGCCAGCGATATCAACCTGGACTATCTGGAATCGGATTCGTTCCGCCAGAAAGCTGCGGCTCTGAGAGGTTCGGTGATGTTGCTTGGACCTATGCTGGCTCGTTTCCGAAAAGGACGCATTCCTCGCCCAGGTGGTGATAAAATTGGGCGCAGACGCCTTGATACCCACTTCCTGGGTTTTGAAAAACTGGGTGCAGAATTTAGTTACGATGGCGAAGATGGCGGATTTTATAAAGTAGATGCAGCCAATCTGAAAGGAGCTTTCATGCTATTAGATGAAGCTTCTGTAACCGGAACAGCCAACGTGTTGATGGCCGCTGTAATGGCAGAAGGAACCACAACCATATACAACGCTGCCTGTGAGCCGTACCTGCAACAGCTATGTAAAATGCTGAACCGAATGGGTGCTAAAATTTCAGGAATATCATCTAATTTACTGACAGTAGAAGGTGTAACCGAACTCAACGGAACGGAGCACACGATGCTACCAGATATGATTGAAATTGGTAGCTTCATTGGTCTTGCCGCCATGACGCAATCGGAAATAACCATCAAGAACTGTCAGATTGCTCAATTAGGAATTATACCTGAAACATTCCAAAAATTGGGTATCAAACTCGAGTTTAGAGGAGACGATATTTTTGTTCCTGCTCAGGAACACTATCGCATAGAAAACTACATGGATGGGTCAACGCTTACCGTAGCCGATGCACCATGGCCAGGTTTTACACCCGATTTATTGAGTATAGTGTTGGTAACAGCAATTCAGTCGCAGGGAACTGTGCTCATTCACCAGAAAATGTTCGAAAGCCGTCTTTTCTTTGTGGACAAACTGATTGAAATGGGGGCGCAAATTATATTGTGTGATCCACACCGCGCCACGGTAATTGGTCATAACAGACAAACTCAACTTCGAGGGATTCGCATGACCTCCCCTGATATTCGTGCAGGAGTTGCCTTATTAATTGCGGCACTATCTGCCAAAGGTGTGAGCATCATTGATAATATTGAACAAATTGACCGCGGATATCAAAATATAGATACACGTTTGAATGCAATTGGTGCTGAAATCGTAAGATTGTAGTACGCTTATTTGTACCGAGAGGAATCAATACCCAAAATAAAAAGTGAAACATGAAATGAGAACTTTCTCAAATGATGTTTCACTTTTTTATTGATCCGAAAATATTAGAAAGAGAACGCTAAGGTCCTCGGTCGATTCTTATACTTCTTTACTTTTTCTTCTTACCGTAAGTACAAGCCGAGTTGTCTGCCTTTACATAGTACGATTTGTAATTTTTTGCCTTAGGATCCATACAGCCTTTCAAATTCAAGAGCTCAACCTTACGGAACTCCACAGGATGACTTTCACTTTGAAGTGATATAGAACCATGGTCCAACAATTGACCAGCGATAATTTGTGAAGCATCATGGCCACTTACGTTGCCCCCTCCATATTGAGGTTTATTGTATTCCAACACCATTTCACCATTTGCAAAATGCTGAATCAGAGAATCGCCCAAAACCAAAACCTCAGCTCTCACCCATTGATCCCCATTATAAGTCTGTGATTTGGAATTGATGCAGTGCGCTGTAACCAGTTTGTCGTCAATCACCACGTTGGTTCCAGGCGTACAAAGGTTACAAGTGGTTCTTTTTTTACCATCGCCTCCCAGCAACTGAACCTCTATAGATGCGGGAAAATCTTGATCTTTACCCATCGCTGCCGCAGGCTGTCCGTGCACCATGATACCACTGTTGCGCCAAGCCCAGCCTTCGCCTTTTGGAGCTTGCTCACCAACAAAACGATATTCTACTGCGATGCGGTAGTAAGAAAAATCTTCCTTGTAAAAAATGTGTCCATACTTTTGTTTGAAATCATCATATTGATCATAACGAACCACCATCTTTCCATCCTCAACACGGAATGTGTTTCCAAAATTGTCATTGAGCTCGTTACCCCGAATCTTTATATCCCAGCCATCCAGGTTCTTACCGTTGAACAATTGTCTCCACTCGGGTTTGTCCGATTTTTTTTGACCAAAAGTAAGCATGCTGATCATGCATAAAATGGCTGTCAATTTTAATTTCATAGGTTGTTTACTTAAAGTTGTATTTTAATAATTGTGGGGGATAAGAGGTAAAACGTACATTCGCACGAATTATCCACTTACATTCCGTGTTAATTTTAAACACGGCTACACCAGGTAGCCAATGGCTGGGTAAATATACTATGAGATCGAATAATATTAAGCGTAAAGGCCATTCTGAAGACTTTTTTGGTACATATCGTAATTTTTGGTGGAATGAAAGTTTTTTAAACCTTCTCAATAAGCGACTACAACTTCAAAACCATCATAATATGCTGGATGTAGGATGCGGTCAGTGTCACTGGAGCCGAATTCTGGCGGATTATTTAGGCAAGCCTGCAAAAATATATGCAGTTGACAATGACCGGAAATGGGCAAAAGGGGAGAAAGAAATTAGACATTATTTTCAACAAAAGGACATTTCCTTTGAGTTAAAGAAAGGAGATGCGCACAGATTACCGTACGACGACAACTCCTTTGACCTCGTTACCTGCCAAACACTGTTGATACACGTGCAATACCCAAAACAGGTAATTGATGAGATGAAACGAGTGCTCAAACCAGGCGGAACGATTTTGTGTGTTGAACCCAACAACCTCGTTCAAAGCCTCACCCAAAGTTCAGTATCGACGAATGACCCTATTGATGAAGTATTAGATCATGTCAAATACGCGCTCATATTTGAGAGAGGAAAAAAGAAACTTGGTCTTGGAGATAATTCTTTGGGTGATTTGGTACCGGGCTTTTTGTCACAAGCAGGCTTTGAAAATGTCGAAGTAAGACTTTCCGATAAGGCCATAGCTATGTATCCACCTTATAACACCGATGAACAGCTCGCTACCATGCAACAATGGCAAAACGGAAATACATGGAGCAATGAAGAATTTAGTGACTATGACTATTTTAGAGCGCTTGGAAAAGACAGCCTAGATTTTTACGAACGTTATAAGGTTAAATACGCTAATCATGGCGAACGTATTCTGCGCAATATTAACGCCAATAAATACCATTCCGCAGGCGGTGCAATGATGTATATCATTTCCGCAACAAAATCAGTGTAAGCAGTGCATTTTATAAACTTTAAAAGAAAAATAGCCATTTTCTGGTTCCGAAGGGACCTTAGAGTATACGATAACGCAGGCCTATACCACGCTTTGCGTTCAGGTTATCCGGTTCTTCCCTTATTTATTTTTGACCGTCATATTCTTGACGCACTCGACAACAGGCAGGATAGACGGGTTGCGTTCATTCATCATACCCTTGCCGAATTAAAAGAAAATCTCCGCAAATTTGACTCAGATCTTCTTATTGAACATGGCACCCCGGTTACAAGTTGGGAACAAATTATAGAACAGTATAATGTAGCAGAAGTATATACGAATCACGACTACGAGCCCTATTCCATTCAACGTGATCAGGAAATTGAGGAGCTGTTGAATAAAAAGAATATTCGTTTCAAGTCGTTTAAAGATCAGGTTATTTTTGAAAAACAGGAAATACTCACCGATCAAGGTACTCCATATACGGTATTTACGCCATACAGTGCGAATTGGAAAAATAAAATCAACGACTATTTCTTGTCTGCTTACCCGATCAAAAAATACCTCCGTCACCTTTTAAAAGTGAGGTTACCACAAATGGTATCTCTGGAAGATCTGGGGTTTGAAGACTCTCCTGAGCCTTTTCCACCGCAAGAGGTAACGCCTGAACTCCTTGAAAAATACGAGGAACAGCGAAACTACCCAGCCATTGAAGGGACGTCCCGGTTGGGCATCCATCTGAGATTTGGTACTGTAAGTATCCGTGAAATAGCAAGAAAGGCATACAACCTGAGCCCCGCCTTTTTGAATGAATTAATATGGCGGGACTTTTATCAGCAGATATTGTGGAACTTCCCAAAAGTGGGAAAAGGGTTCGCTTTCAGACCAGAGTACGACCTAATTAAATGGCGCAATAATGAGGAGGAATTTAAGGCTTGGTGTAATGGAAAGACCGGTTATCCGCTGGTGGATGCCGGCATGCATGAACTGAATCAGACGGGCTTTATGCACAACCGTGTAAGAATGGTCGTGGCTAGTTTCCTCAGCAAACACCTTTTAATTGACTGGCGCTGGGGAGAAGCTTACTTTGCCGAAAAGCTACTGGACTATGATTTTGCCTCTAACAATGGCGGCTGGCAGTGGGCAGCGGGCTCAGGTACTGATGCCGCCCCTTATTTCCGGATATTCAACCCGGCCGCACAAACTGAGAAGTTCGATCACAAAGGGGAGTATATAAAAAAGTGGTTGCCAGAGCTGAATAGTTTGGCATACCCCGCGCCTATTGTAGATCATAAATTTGCACGCGAGCGGTGCCTGAGGGCTTATAAAGAAGCTTTGGCAAAATAATATCCCTTCCGGTAAAGCATTATGAAACTTTACCGGAAGTATTAAAAGAATTTCATTTCCGTTCTGGAAGTATAACGCCTATTTGTACAAAAAAAGAAGTATTTTCTTTTGAAATATGAACGCCAGGCGTAATATGAAACTTATTCAGTAAGATAGAAGTTTGGACTATTCCAAATATCGCCTTCTCCTCCAAGGTGCTAGAAGGATACGGGCGATCGATTTTTGTATGTGCCCAACCCAAGTAAGCCGCCGGTATCAGAGAAGACTTCTTTTCCATATATATCCTTCGATAAATACCAAGGTCTATGGCAAATACGCCAGCCTTTAAATCGTCTCTGTTTTTAAAATAATTACGCTGATATGAAGTACCAATACCCAAACTCAGCGGCATTCCTCCTCTATTTTGTTTTAGGATCAGGTAATTTAAAGATGGCTTGACAGAATAAGACACCACATTGGAATACTTGCTATCTTCTCGCCCGGCACCTACAGAGAGCGTCATACGTCCCCGCCAAGTGTAACTAGGAGAAAAACCGAATATTCGCGAACCATCAGAAAATACAGCCTGCCCGCCTAGGTGAAATCCATTTTGTCCCTTTTCAAAAAGAAAATTTTGAGCCGAAGAAAAATAACTACTAAATAATAATAAGATGGTAAATATTATGAATCTCATACACGTACTGAAAGTTTACGAAGGGAAAAGAAACGATTATATCGTATCATAAGCCAATCGTAAACTTGCTATACTCTTGTACAAGCATCTTAAAAATACTTTTTATTTGCCCCCTACAACTACTTCCAACATATCTTCGGGGTTTAAGTATGCATTGGCCATGGCCAGTATATCATCGCTGGTAGTAGCATGTATCTGCGTTATGTAGTGATTAAAGAAGTCGGAAGGTAAGCCATCCATAAGCAATAACTTTCTTCTGTCGGCCACATCGAAAGCAGTATTGAGCGATCCTGCGAACTCACCAGCCATAAAATTCTTGACTGTACGCAATTCATCTTCGCCAACTGGTACTGTTTGAAGTATATGAATTTCCTTTTTGATCTCATCAATCGTTTGCTGGGTAAATTCTTTCTTCACATCCGTTCCGATCATAAAATATCCAGCATTACGCAGAGTTATCAGATGGGACGATATCCCATAAGTGAGCCCCTTTTCTTCGCGTATATTTTTCATTAAACGAGAACCAAAGTATCCACCCAAAATTTCATTGGTTACCAACATTTTAAAATAATCTGGATGATGTCTGGTAAACAACTTTCTACCCATGCGGATCGTCGATTGTAAGCCGTCTTCCTTTACAATCAACACCTCCTGGCCGGCATAATCCACCGTGGTATCCTCTCTGGTTAAAGCCGGCTCAGCAGATATGGAGTTCTTCCCTAAATACTGCTTTACAACCTCGACATCGGCATCACTCACTTTCCCTGCCATAACAACCGTATAGGCCCCGTTTCTGATATGTCGGTCAAAATGTTTTACAACTTGTTCCAGTGTAAGCGATTCTATATCGGCTTCAGTTTGGCTCTGTCCATAAGGGTGGTTTGCACCGAATAAACCTTTTCGAAAAGCCACAGTGGCCAAATAGGATGTCTTCTCTTGATTGACTCTTAAATTTTGTAAAGTAATGTTCCGCAAATCTTCCATTTCCTTCTGTGGGAAAGTTGCTTGCTGCATCATATCACTCACCAAGGGTAATACCTCAGGCAAAACACGCGAAAGGCAGTAAACCACAATTCCACTGGCATCGGAACTGTTGCTAAAATCAGTAAATGCACCTATACGATCAAACGCTTCACTGATCTCCGCCGAGCTCAGGTCTGGTGTACCTTCTGGCAGCATTTTTACGGCAAAAAGCGAAGCTCCAGGCACCTCTTCATTTCGATTACCACCCTCAAAAATACATTCCAGGCGCACCACGGGTTGTTCACCAATATTGATGACATGCAATGGAGTTCCGTTCTCAAGGGTATATGTGGTCGTTTCTGGTAAATGAATACTATGTATGACTTTAAAATCGGGGGCAATAGAGCGATCGGGTTGCATCATGGATGGTAAATTAAAAAAGCGAATGACGTTGCAATTACGCCATTCGCTCTCAAATTGTAAAAATACGTTTACTTAGTTTTCGTCGGCCACATCAAGTTTCTCCGCTTTGTTCAGATAAACACCCAATGAAATACGTAAGGTCTGTGCCAACGGGCTGTTATGCGCCACTGGGAACATGTATGCAAAGTCTACTGCATAACGATCTGCGAAGCGTATACCTGCACCTGCCGTAAAGAATTTACGACCGCTCTTGTTTTTATTCTCTCCAAAGTAACCTCCGCGGATCGCAAAAATATCGTTGTACCAATACTCTGCTCCCAATGCGATTGCTGCTTCTTGAATTTCTTCTTTAAATCCGTTAGGTGCATCGCTGAAAGATCCGAAAGCACCTGCCAAAGCTCCTTTTGTAGAATTAATATTTGTACCATCTGGAGTCGGTACCATCAATTTGCTAATGTCGGCAATCAAATTAAACTTGTTACGTCCATCTGCCGAGAAAGACACTCCACCACCCACTTTAAGGTTTGTTGGGATAAAGTTTTCAGTATCAGTTCCTGATCCATAATTGATTTTCCCTCCCAAATTGGAAAGAACAGCACCAAGAGACCAAGTAAACTCGCCTCCTGTATCTTCATTTAAATATTGCTTGCGATAGTATGCACTAATGTCACCAGCCACGGTACGAGCCGCTTTAAGTGATACACCGTTGATAACTGCATTGCCCGCAAGATTTGAAGAAATGTATTTTAAAGTCAAACCCATTGAGAAATTTTTAGAAAGCTTACGAGAGTAAGTTCCGTTAATGGCCATTTCTCGGGAATTAAAGTAACCCAGGTTAGCACCCGTTGCGTTACGCAGATCGAGTTCTCCATTGTTAAAATAATTAACCGCAACCCCAACAGCCTGCTTATCGTCAATTTTTTTATAGGCCGATAGATAACCCAACCACATATCGTCGATTACGTTTCTCAACCAAGGTGTATACGACGCCGAAACACCAAAATCTTTACTATTGTAAGGCAATTTAGCAGCGTTCCAGTAAGTTGAGTTCGCATCAGGACTAAGCGCTACACCCGCCTCACCCATCGCCGCACTACGTGCATCAGGAGCAAACGTCAGGAAGGATAGTGGAGATTGAGGAATTCGAAGTGTGTCAGACTGAGCCATTACTGCCCCAGTTGTAAGAAGGAATAATGAGGATAAGGTAACAAAAAAAAGTCTCATAGAAATTGGATTTTTCGATAGGAAGTGCTTTTAATCAGCTTCTTTAAAGGGTCAAAAGTACAATGAAAGATAGTTATTACTAAATAAAAAATTATTTTATTAATTCTACGGTGATCGAATGATCCTACCGGAACGTATATCAGTAGAATTATCCCTTAGCGATCTGATCTCCACGGTGTATATATAGGATATCATTTTGTTCATGAGCGCACCCAACCTTGTTGAAGTAACGGATTCTTGTATAACCGGTTCACTAAAATAATATTGCCAGCGATGCACGCCCAATTCCTTCCCACTGTCCAGCATTAAACGAAAAGTAATTTCAATATCTTCATCCGGTCTATTATGACTCAGTTCGAAAGACAGCTCTTTGTCAAAAGGATTCGGAAAAACTTTTAAATTCTCCATTTTTATCCCTTTCGAAGATTCCACCTGAAAACCGAACGCAATTTCAGAAGAGTTAGTATATATGTCCCATACTTTTATCTTGACTGAATAATTACCCTTAGGTAGGTCATGAAAAGGATACTTGATAGAACCTGAATCGAATCGATCCAAATCAGCTATATAATAATCGTTCAGATCGATTGTCATAGTATCATTGACAATCATCGTAATGTTATGTCCTATACCCGCTTTCGACACGTTAATACCACTTTCGTCACTTAATTTTACAAATAATTCTGGCGACGCTCCCACCACGTCTCCTGAACGAAACGAAACTTCATTAAGCCACGCAGCTATTTTAGGTGGTATTTGATCGACCATCATTACTCCACTTCCTCCACTGATCACGTCTAGTTGCGCACCAGCATCAGATAAACTATCCGCCGTCACCACATATACACTCACGCGTGCCAGGCCTAACCTATAATCCATATTCTTAGGCATGACAAATTCACAAACCATTTTCCCTTCCTTTACCGTGACATCACCTTCAAACAGCTTACTACGTAATTCTGAATATTCTTGGGGTGCATCCTGATTACCCAACGTTTTAAAAACCGTGGGTTTGTCATATACCGTCAATCTTGCGGTTCCATTGAAATCAGTCTGTATATCGCCAGAATATTTATCAACCACTTCCAACTGTAAAAGCACTTTTTGCAAAGCCTTCAAGGTATCTGGTTTAGCAGAAAACCTAACTTGATATTCAGGCGTGGCAAGCTTCATGGAAGGATCGCCCAAGAAGGTAAAATTGCGATTCAAAACCCCTGCCAGTGAGTTATTCTTTGTTTCTCTGAAAACATCACCGAAAGCGCCGTGCTTTCCAGATTTAAGTAAGGCATCGTAAAAGGCACTGTTAATCTTAAAATTGGTACTTGAATATACCGGCCTGGTAGTTGTAATAGCGCCTATTGCGCCGCCCTTTGGACTAAGTACCATCAGTTCGGCCCCTGAAACAATGCCGGGATCGTCATAACGGCCAAAGTCACAGGTCGCAGTCAGTAAAACGGGCATATTGTCTAAGCCACGAGCAGCTAACATATCGGCCACAGTCAAAACTTGCTCTTCAGCCCAACCACTCGTGCCTCCGTGACCCGTATAGTTCAAAATTAAGACACCGTCGTTAATGCTTTTACGAATAGCCTCATTCACTTGGGGTACAACCTGCCCGAGTGGTGAAAGCGTTTGGGGATAAGCATCCAAAAAAATTCGGGAAGATAAAAATCATTTCCTTTTAGGACGGCGGTGTCGGGTTTGATGAAAATAACGGGTTCTTTCGGAATTTCATTTCCCAGTTCCAAAGCGTGTTTTCCGTAATTTCTTCCGATGCAGAGAATTTTCATTTATAATTTTTATTTTTTTTGAATC
>CALGRQ010000428.1 GCA_937880795.1 uncultured Dyadobacter sp.
AGGAGGACAGCTTGGTGCAGATCCCATTGATGCGGCAATAAGGGAATTAAAAGAAGAAACAGGATTGGTTGCTGGAAAATGGACAAAATTGGCGCGTATACATACTTCAAATTCTGCTACCAACGAAGAAGGATTTTTATTTATAGCCGAAGAGTTATCTCAGGAAGAGTCCGAGCCGGAAGAAACGGAAGAACTTCAGGTTAAAAAAGTGCATCTAAGCCAGGCCGTCGAGATGGTCATGAAATCTGAAATCACAGATTCTCTTTCAGTTTGTGCCATTTTAATGGCTGCGAGGCTTAAAGGAATTTAGTATGATTGAGGCTCTTTTTTACGGTACCCTCACGGGTATAGCATTATGTCTTACATTTGGAACAGTCTTCTTTTCACTGATACAGAATAGTGTTGATAACGGATTTAGAACCGGTGTGAAAATTGCACTAGGCGTTTTCGTAAGCGATATCATTTTTGTTTTTTGCGCCATCTTTGGTACAACATTTCTGCCAGACATATCAAATTTCCAACATTGGATTGCGGCTGGTGGTATTGTATTCTTGCTGATTCTTGGCGTCAACAATTTCATCAACGGACAACCTAACATTGCATATCCCAAAACAAGATTCGGGAATTTACTATATTACTTCACAACGGGCTTCCTCTTAAATGCTTTGAATCCTGTTAATTTCATCACCTGGGTAACCATCGCTACTTACATAAGATCCAATTTACATTACCACATGGGGCAGGTTACTGTCTTTTTTACGGCGAGTGTTATTGCAGTTTTTTTGGTAGAATGCGCCATTGCCTTTTACGCCAACAAGCTAAAAAGATTTTTTACGCCAAAGGTAGTATTGATTTTCAATCGGGTAACTGGTATCGTTTTTATTCTTATAGCCGGGCAAATTGCCTACACAACATTTTTAAAGTAGCCGGTATCCCGGCTACTTTTTCTTTTCTTAACTATTGATCTGATAGTTATTTTGTTTCAGGAAATTCTTCCAGTCATCAATCAAGAAGTTTTTAAATACGCGGGGAAATTTATGCTGCCCACCCATTTTTCCTTTGGATTCCATCCAGCCATAGAAAGCTTTGTTGGGTAAAACGGTAACAAAAATTTCTTTGAGAGCGTGTTTCCTTTCTACGGCATAATCATCGTTTAGCTCCGATAGACGTGCATCCAGCTTCTTTTTCAACAAATCCGTATCCACATTATCCTCTTCTACGCCGATGAACCAATGATGCGCAAACAGTGAGTCGTACGGTACGCCACAAACAGTAAATTCTTTTACAGTCAGTCCCATTTCATCGGACACCAAATCAATGGCTTTATTCATATTATCTACGGAAAGGTGTTCTCCGCAAAGACTCAAATAGTGCTTGGTTCTTCCTGTAATAACAATTTCTCCTCTTTGTTTATTGACAAACTTCACTGTGTCCCCAATCAAATATCTCCACGCACCCGAGCAGGTAGACATTAGTAAGGCATATTCCACGCCTTCTTCCACCTGATCTACCATCAAGGTTTCAGCATTAGGTTGCAGCGTACCATCCGAATCGAAATTCTGTTGATTAAATGGAATAAATTCAAAGAACAAACCATTGTCGCAAACCAATTCCATACCCATAGCGCCCGGACGGGTTTGATAAGCAATAAAGCCTTCTGATGCCAGATAGGTATTGATATATATCAGTGGTCGAGCCAATAACTTCTCAAATCCCTTTCGGTAAGGTTCAAAAGATACTCCACCGTGCGCAAATAGTGTACATGAAGCAGAAAACAAAGTTTAACCCATATATCATGAATGGTTTTCACGTTATGATGGGCAATAATTTTTTCCATCAATAACTGAATCCAAGCCGGAACACCCACTATAAACCCAATATCCCACTCATGCGCCTGTTTGGTGATTTCATCTAACTTAATAGCCCAATCTTTTTGAGATGCAATTTTCTCGCCTGGCTTGTAATAAGGACGGAACCAATAGGGTATTTGTTTGGCCGTAATTCCACTTAAATCTCCCTCAAAGTGATTGTCCTGGTTGTTTAGGTTTGTACTACCTCCCAGCATCAAGAATCCCTTTTCATAAAGATCATTGGGAAGGTCCTTATAGTGTCCGAGTGATAAAATTTGGCGAATACTTGTTTTTTGGATTGCCTTAGACATGGCCTTCGTTACCGGCAAATGCTTCGTTGCCGCCTCTGACGTTCCAGAACTCAGGGCGTAGTACTTAATTTGACCTGGCCAGCAAACATCCTTTTGCCCTTCCAGGGATTTATGCCACCACTCGTTAAAAATCTTATTATAATCGTGTATAGGAACCGTTTTTTTGTAACGTTCGTAGAATACTCCCTTCTCGCCAAAAAGAATAGACGATAGAAGCTCATCGAAATTATATTTTTCTCCAAATTCAGTATACCTAGCCTTAGCCAATAATTTCGCCAGCGTTTTCTTCTGTTGCTGATGAAGGCTAGCTTTCCTTCTATTGGCCACAATATTACTGAAGTGGATTCCTTTTTTTAATAAACTTCCTACTAATGCCATATCAAATTTTTCATACGTGAATTATAAATCCCAAGTTGCCAGATGACTTAACGCCTGATACTCCGTGAGATCAAACTGACATGGCACCACCGAGATATAGTTATTGTCCAGGGCCCATACGTCAGTATCTTCTTTTTCGGTGTCAAAGTTAACAAAATCACCCGCCATCCATAAATAACCACGTCCGTTCGGGTCAACCCGGTAATCAAACTTCTCCTGCCATTTGGCATTGGCCTGGCGACATACCTTGATTCCTCTCAATGGAATTTCACTTTTCGCCGGTATGTTTACGTTGAGTGCTACTCCCTTGGGAATACCATTTTTCAGCGCCGATTCGGTTATTGTTTTTATATATGGAACTGCATGGCTAAAATCGGCATCCTCCCGGAAATCGCAGAGCGAAAATCCTATGGACGGGATACCTTCAATAGCACCCTCAATAGCCGCCGACATCGTTCCAGAGTATAGAACACTAATAGAAGCGTTACTTCCATGGTTAATGCCACTTACTACCAAATCAGGCTTGCGATCTTGAAGAACATAGTGCTTTGCCAACTTAACGCAATCAGCAGGTGTCCCCGAGCATTCATATTCATTAACATCTTCGAATATATCGGTTTCATATAGTCGCAGGGGCTCACCAATAGTAATTGCATGTCCCATTCCTGATTGTGGACTATTGGGCGCCACAACAACAACTTCACCAATGGTTTGCATGGTTTCCACCAGCGTCTTTATCCCCAACGAGGTAATACCATCGTCGTTTGTTACTAAAATAAGTGGTTTCATTTTTGATGAATACTCTTACCCTTCCTGTAATTTTACAAGAATTAGAGATGACTTTATATGTGATAGAAAAACAACATTATTACTATATATAAACGAATTACGTTTATACACGTTTATCAAATTTAACTAAAATGCCTTCATTAACAATAACGTTTGCCACCCCAGCCGACATTCCGGCGATCATTGATATCCATAATGCGACCTGGAACAACACTTACAATACCATCCTAAGCCAGGATCAAATTGAGTACATGTCGAAAAAGTTTTATTCGGAAGCTGCTCTTGCAACCTCTATGAACGAAGAGGGGCATCAATTTTTGATACTATGCTCCGATGGAAGCCCCTCAGGTTTTGCCTCGTTCTCAGAACTAAAACCAGCTTATTTCAAGCTTCATAAACTATATGTTCTACCTACTTGCCAAGGTACAGGAGCCGGGAAATGTCTGATCACAGCGGTTGAAAATTATGTTAAAGAAAAGGGCGCTTTAAAAATTTGCCTGAACGTAAACCGGTATAACAACGCAAGACACTTTTATGAAAAAATGGCCTACCGAATAGTCCGTGAGGAGGATATTCCGGTAGGCCCATATTGGATGAACGACTTTGTACTCGAAAAGGCCCTGCTTTAAACAGAGGCCTGTTCGCTAGCTTGTTTCATCTTTTTAATATTTCGCTTTTGGCTTTTCAAACCTTGTAACGGATGGTAATGGTTGCTTTTGCTTACATAGTAACCGGTTCCATCATAGGTACGTTTGCCAGGGTGCGCTTTGCATTCAGGCGAACAAGCACCTTCCATTTCCTCTCCGCATTTCTGACATACCGGAACATGGGTGTTGCATTCTGCATTCGCACAATTAATCATGCGGTCACAGGGTTCGTTACATATATAACACCTCGATATCACAGTAGGATTCACCCGATTGACATCTACGGTAATACGGTTATCAAAGACATAACATTTGCCGTCAAAATTCTCACCGCCTTCTTCCAGTCCGTACCTGATAATACCCCCATGGAGCTGATACACATCCGTAAAACCCTTTTCAATCAGGTACGCACTCGCTTTTTCACACTTAATACCACCCGTGCAATAGGTGACAATTTTCTTATCCTTCAAATGCTCAATTTCATGCACATGATCTGGAAGCTCTCTCAGATTGTGCATATCAAAAGTTATAGCTCCCTTGAACTTTCCAACCTCATGCTCATAATCCGAACGCATATCTACCAAAACCACCTCCGGATCGTTTAGCAAAGCTTTAAACTCGGCTGGTTCCAGATGTTTACCGGTACGTACCAATGGGTCAACGCCTAGGTCTGAGTTTACAATTTCATCTTTTACCCGCACGTGCAACTTTTGAAAAGCAATTTTATCATGCTCTTCAATTTTAAATTGTACCTGTGCAAAACGCTCATCCGAACGAATATATTCCATATACGCATCGCAATCCTCCGGTGTTCCTGATACAGTTCCATTCAGGCCTTCCGGCGCGATAATGATTCGTCCCAGTAAATTATGCTCTACACAAAACATATGGTGTTCATCCCGATATACCTCTGTGTTTTCAATCGGAGCATAGAAATAGTATAATAATACCCTATATGGCTTCATTCACTTAAATTTATCTAATGGAGCAAAACATAGCCCCTTCGTTTCTGAAATTAAAGTAACCCTACAATTCAACGAATCGTAGAAATCGATGCAAATATACGAATATTGCAACTTTATCGAAAATGCAAAGACACTGACTTTGGTCACGCTTATAGTTTAAGGCAATTTGCTAATTTTGCATGTCATTTTACAGTTCATTAACCATTCTATCAATCTAATCATTCAGTATGCACATTGCAATTGTCGGGAACATCGGGGCAGGAAAAACAACACTAACGCAAATGCTGGGTGCACATTACAAATGGGATGTGATGTACGAAGCCGTTGAAGGCAACCCATATCTGGCTAGTTTTTATGAGGATATGGAACGTTGGGCTTTTAACCTTCAAATTTACTTTCTGAACAGTCGGTTCGCGCAAGTTCAAAAAATAAGATCAACCACCTATGCGACCATTATACAGGATCGCACGATCTACGAAGACGCCTATATTTTTGCCAGGAACTTATACGATTCGGAGGTCTTAACAGAAAGAGATTACCAAACGTATCTTTTGTTATTTAATTCAATTGTTAACACGGTTTCTCAACCAGACTTACTTATATACCTGAAAGCGGACATCCCTAAGCTGGTTTCCCAAATCAAAAAACGGGGAAGAGACTTTGAATCGGATATATCGGTGGAATACCTGAAAAGCTTAAACGGCTATTATGACGAATTCGCCAAAAACTATGATCATGGCCGATTAATTGAAATTGACGTTAACGACATGGACTTCGCGAACAATCCTGCCGATTTCAAGACAATAACGGATCAGCTGGATAAGGAGTTGTTTTACGTATAGAGATCGTTCTAAAAGAAAAAAGCTCATTCAGATTAACTGAATGAGCTTTTTTTGTGACCAAAAGGAGATTCGAACTCCCACACCCGTAAGGGCACTACCCCCTCAAA
>CALGRQ010000429.1 GCA_937880795.1 uncultured Dyadobacter sp.
GTTACGGGAGAAAAAACACAGCTAACCAGCGGCAAATTTGAAGTACAGAGTGTTCAGTTATCCAAGGATAAAAAAACATTTTACCTGATCACCAACGAAGTACACCCAGGGGAGAAACATTTTTACAGCATGGCCGTGACCGGTGGCACCCGTACCCGCATTACGCAAGCAACCGGAGCGCACGAAGTTTCCCTATCCCCCGACGAAACCAAACTGGCTATTCGGTACTCCAACAGTACCACTCCATGGGAGCTTTTTATCATGGACAACAAGCCACTGTCCAAGCCGGAGCAAATCACGAAATCTACTTCCGATGAATTTTTCTCATACCCGTGGCGCGAAGCAAAGGTGGTTACGATAAAAGCAACCGACGGTGCCGATATTTATGCCCGCGTATATGAACCAAAAAAATCCAATGGAAAGGCTGTTATTTTTGTGCATGGTGCCGGGTATCTGCAAAATGCACACAAGTGGTGGAGCCAGTATTTCCGTGAATATATGTTTCATAACCTGTTGACCGATATGGGCTATACGGTACTGGATATGGATTACCGAGCTAGCGCAGGCTATGGCCGCGACTGGCGCACGGGCATTTATCGTTTCATGGGTGGCAAGGACCTTACTGACAATACGGATGGCGCTAAATGGCTCGTTAAAAAATATGGTATAGACGCCAAAAAGATCGGTATATATGGCGGTTCGTACGGGGGCTTTATTACATTGATGGGCTTGTTTACCACGCCCGATGTTTTCAAAGCCGGAGCGGCCTTACGTCCGGTAACCGACTGGGCGGCATATAACCACGGCTATACTTCTGCCATTCTCAATGAACCACAAACGGATAGCATCGCTTACCGTAAAAGCTCCCCCATTTATCATGCAGCTGGACTGAAAAACCATCTTTTGATCTGCCATGGTATGGTGGATGTAAACGTGCATTATCAGGATGTGGTACGTTTGTCGCAGCGACTGATTGAATTGGGCAAAGACAACTGGGAGCTTGCTTCCTATCCGATGGAAGACCATGGTTTTGTGGAACCATCGTCCTGGACAGATGAATACAAACGTATTCTGAAACTGTTTGAAGAAAAACTCAAATAAAATAAAAAGCCACGAAGTAGTGAAGTCACACTGCTTCGTGGCAAAAAGTCAAACTAATATATCAGCTACTAAGGCACGGAAACACTAACCTAGGTCAGAAAACGTATTAGTCACTTTGTAACTACATGGCAAAAAACTAATATCGATATAGCACTTACAACAAATTCCCCAATCCAAATGCCGGGTCGATGCATTGCATCAAATCCATACCGGACATTTCACCAGAGTCAAATTCGAAAGAATTGGTATTGGTAAAGAGGGTGCCCGAAAGCCGACCATTACCACGGTAAATAAATGAAACAAGTGACTTAGGTTTTCCTATATTAAATACCCTGGACCCGATCTGCGGATAATCCGCAGCCAATTTATTGACAACCTCTGCTGATTCAAATTCCAAACTCTTTAAAGTAAACCTGTTCCCGTCTCCATCCCAGTTCAGGTAAAGAAGGTATCGGGAATGTTCTACAATTTGAAAGTAAAAATTAAATCTAGGTTGCGTATCGAAGCGCTCTGAAAGCCGAAGTTCGGTCGATGCGGGAAAGTATGTTTTTATCTCGCCTCGTAAATATTCTATCGAATCCATATTTTTTGAATAACGTTGTCTGGTTAGGAATGTAAACAAATATACCCTCCCCAATACGGAATTTCAATGATCCGAAGTCATCAGAGCACATTTCATTGAAATTTTTATCATTATTCTATAAATAATTACGCCTTGTTTTACATGGGTCCATTTCCGGCGGAATGTTCTAAGAAAGTCCAGGCCAGCATGCGGCTCACCTTTTGCCCCTGAGACATTTCTACGGTTTTGACATCTGCCGCTCCATGCTTTTTCAGCTGCTGATATAGGGCTGGCAAGGTCGTTTTCTTAGACACCAAAGTCGTAAACCATCGGCACTGCTTTCCAAACACCTTACTTTGCTCAATCATTTTCAGGATAAAGGCTTGCTCTCCACCCGGATACCATAATTCAGCCTGCTGTCCACCAAAATTGAGTACTTTATTTTGCTGTGGCTTCCCCTTCCCCAAATTTTTCCATTTGCGTTGAGTACCTTGTGTAGCTTCTGCCAAGGAAGCATGAAACGGAGGATTGCACATCGTAAAATCGAAGCGATCAGTTTCCGTAAAAACACCTTTGAAAATATCTGAGGACGACTTTTGTAATCTTAATTCTATATCTGATTTCTGATCGAAGTTGGCCTTCACGATCGTTTGCGCCGTTTCCAAAGCTTTTGTATCGACATCGGTTCCTACAAAATGCCATCCATAACTTTGGCGACCAATGATCGGGTATACACAATTTGCGCCAACGCCAACGTCCATTCCTCTTACCGCCCCGCCTGTGGGCACTTTGCCATTTACAGCCAGAAGGTCAGCTATATAATGAATATAATCGGCTCGTCCCGGAATGGGCGGGCACAAATAACCGGTAGGAATGTCCCAATATTTGATCTTGTAAAAATGGGCCAAAATGGCTCGATTCAGCATTTTTACAGCAAGCGGATTGGCAAAATCAACCGATTCATTTCCATAGGCATTGATCTGCACAAATGGGCGAAGATCCGCACATGCTTTGATCAAGGCTTTAAAATCATACTGAGCCCTATGCGGATTTCTGGGATGGAGATTGGTTTTTTCGGGCTGTTCTGACTTGTTTTTTGCGTTCATGGAGAATGATATTAAGTAATAGCGTACCAATTACATATAGCTCTAGATTTCCAACCCGTCGCCATTTGTGGTTAAAACCATACTCATATAATCAAAGAACGGTCTCATATTTTTAAACGTTTGGTTTACCAATTGCACGAAGGCCGAGCTGGTAACCTCCTCATCGGAAAAGTGGCGGATCAATAGAAATTGCTTGAAGCGCAACAGATCTATTGCCTCATCATTTGCCTCAAATCCTTTTGGTGTTGTTTTCAGTTGTTCCCCTTCTAATACACCAAATGATTGCTTAAAGGTTTCGTCCTGAATGATCGCCCGAAGCGGAGCGGAATCAAAACTGATATCATCCCGAATCAACTTCAAATCGGCAGGATTGGGCGCAAAAAATCCTCCTGCCACAAAACTGTTACCTGGCTCTATATGGAAATAGTACCCCCCACGCAGTTGCTTCGTTGCCCGAGAAAACCGTCCACTCCAGTTGTGTTTGTATGGAATCTTGTCCTTAGAAAAACGTGTATCCCGGTAAATACGATGAAGACTTTTTTTACCGGATGGTGTTTCGATCAGATCGTGCACATTCATTTCATTCAACAATGCTTGTGCAAATTTTTCGATATAGGATTGCTCCTTCAAAAACACCTCTTTGTGCTCGTTAAACCATTCCCGGTTATTGTTTTGCCTCAATAATCTTAAAAAATTCAGGCTCGATGCCGGAATCGTTACTTCCATTTTAGTCATGTACAAAGTTACTGATTTCAGACCAACTTTAATATAGGCTCCCTGATAACGGGGACATACGGCCGCTCTTGCTGTGGATTTACATCCGCATGACCCCAGGTTCCAGCTACTCCTCACAGATTTTTTGCCAATGACTTCAATATAAATGTTACTTATCGAATATTTAGAACTATATACGTACATAATACCTCATAATCAATGTTTTACGATTTCAATAGGTATGATTTTTGATGTAACCATATCACTTCTCAATGTATGATCCGTAACCTACTCAACTATGGAAAACTTACCTGCTTTTGTATCCGGCATTGTCCGATTATGGAATTTGAACCAATATCGGAGTGATTTATACCAACAAGCGATGACATTGGAAAATGTTGGTTCACTTCGCCGCATTTGTAGCCATGGCTACATCAGTTCTCTACTATTTAAAAAAGAAATTCAATGGGTTTATGATGGTTTGAAGTGCTCGCTCATGGATGGTGACATCAGTAAAAACCAACCCCTTCGCGAAAAGCCCCAAGGAATTTCGGAACGTACAGATAAATTATCGCTGGCTGGTATATTACGGAGGCAGGAACAAAAAACTATTAGAATTTACCATAAACTTATGTCCGCCGTGCCTCTGTCTAAGGACATTTCTGAAATACTTGCGGATCATTTGTATAAATTGAAAGATATTGACATCCAACTCAATAAAGAGTTAAGGGACAGCTACGAAAATCAACATAACTTCCACCATATAGATTGATTTTGTGATTAAAATTATTGAAAAGGGGCCATATAACGGGCCCTTTTTCGGTTTTACAGACATCGTTGCTGAGAATTATTAGAAAAAAAACGCACTCAAAAATCTTTCAATATATAGAAGCCTCTCTTTTTAGATTTCTTCCTCAACCACCATTTATCGTATTATTTTTACGATTTGTTATTGCCAATCATAGTTTTTCATATATTTAGAAACGGTCAAATAAAATGGATTTATACCGATCAAATTCTAGATAACTGGTCTGATGCAGGGGTAAGGTCATTCATCCGTCATGTAATATAACCTGTTGATTAACATTCATTGACTTCGGAATCCATGGGCGAACCCTCAAAAGACTCCAAACGTATCGTAAATCCAAATTCTGCATTGCAGGCCGCCGGTATGGGGGTCTGGAAAATGGACCTACCATCTAAGACATTTTTCTGGGATCAGCAATGCGCTAAACTTTTTCGGATCCAGTTATCACCTGCCACTACCTTATACGATTTTCTCTCCGTTGTCCACAAAGAGGATGTAGAGTCTGTGAGCGATGCCTTTGACGCCATTTTTGAAACCCAAGAAGATTCTCCGTTTGATGTAACATTCAGGTTCCATACCCACCTACCAACGGCACGATGGATCAGATTGATTGGCAGCACGGGTAGAAATGAAATAGGTGCCATTACTTTTGTAGAAGGAGTAGCGCAGGATATAACCACGGAAAAACACAAGCAAAACCGGGCCGAAACCAATGAACAAAAACTAGATCGTCTTATCCAACGGGCACCATTTGCGATTGCCGTTTATGAAACGAAGGACCTTGTGGTAGATATTGTAAATCCCGCAATGCTGAAAGCATGGGGTAAAGAATCCGATATATTGGGCATGCCATTGAAAGATGTTTTTGCCGATGTGGATGACAACCCTCTTCTCGATCTCCTTCATGAAGTATTTGAATCAGGAATTCCCTATTCCGCCTCAGAACGGGAAGTGAAGGTTTACAAAAATAGTGGAGTTGTCACGCACTGGTTCAACCTTACTTTTGAACCTTTGATGGACAATGATGGAAAAGTATATGCCATCCTGAACATGGCAGCGGATGTTACCGAAAAAGTTAAATCAAGAAAGAGCCTTGAAGCACATCAGCAGCAGCTGTTAGCTTCCTTTGAAGAGGCCCCTGTCGGCATTGCCATGTTAAGCGCCAATGGGCTGGTATTTGAAATGGCTAATCATTTCTGCCTTAAACTTATTGGAAGAACTGCGGAACAAGTCATTGGCAAATCTATGGAAGAAGCCATGCCAGAACTCAAAGGGCAAGGTTTCGATATACTTTTTGCCGAAGTTATTAAAACTGGCACCCCCTTTATAGCCCCGGAAGTATCTGCATTTGTATTACGTAATAACAACCTTGAGCAAATTTATGTGGCTATAAACTTTCAGCCACAGTATGATTTGAACGGAGAGGTGGTTCGTATATTGGTGGTAGCGAATGACATTACCCAACAAGTTGCCGCCCGTAAAATAGTTGAACAAAGTGAACAAAAACTACGGACTGTCATTTCTTCGGCCCCTGCGGCCATGGCGCTTTTTGTAGGCCCAGACCTTCGCATTGATTTATTCAATTCGGCATTCCAAGATCTGACCGGAAAAGATCAGGATATCACCGGGTTGAAGCTTCGGGAATTAATGCCTGAGTTGATCAATCAACCCTATATGAAAATTATGGAGGAGGTCTTCTCAACCGGCAAACTACACCAAAGTTATGGAGCACCTGCTTTCATTGAAAGCAAAGGGCAAACAAAGTACGGTTACTACAATTTTAGCAATACTCCCTTAAAGGACGACAATGGCAATGTGTATGCAGTACTTTCTATCACTATTGATGTGACAGAGGAAATTGTAGCCAAACAAAAAATTGCAGAGGCCGAGGAGTATTTAAGAGGTGCTGTGGAACTGGCTCAAATGGCCACATGGAGCTTCGATGTAAAACAAAAGTCCGTTGTTTTATCCGATCGCTTAAGAGACTGGCTAGGACTCGAAGACGAACCCGTAGACCCATTAGACCTTTATCTTCAGTTGCCAACAAAGTACCAACATCTTGTTAGAAAGGCACTGAAAGCAGTCTTAAAAGAAGGATCAACCGGTTTATACCAGTTCGAACATCCTCTCATTAATAAAAAAACCGGGCAAGCGCGTATTATACATGCACAAGCGAGGGTTATATCCAACCCGGACGGATCTCCTAATTTATTAATTGGAAGCGCATTGGATGTAACTGAACACCGTCAGCTACAATTTAATCTCGAACGCCAGGTGAAGGAACGCACCGAAGAGTTGCTGGCATCCAATAAAGAATTGGCCGCGAGTAACAACGATCTTGCGATGGTCAACAACCTGCTCACGCGTTCTAATCAGAATCTTGAACAGTTTGCCTATATAGCCAGCCATGATCTACAAGAACCATTGCGAAAGATACGGCAATTTGGCGATTTGCTTCGACAAGAGCTTAATGACACTTCTAACCTGTCTTCATTGTATATAGAGCGGATGCAATCAGCCGCTACAAGGATGTCTAAACTCATTAAAGACCTTCTTGCATTTGCACGAATTTCTTCAAATAACGATGAAACAAAAGTGGTTAAGCTTGACGATGTTATTATGCAGGTACTGAATGACTTAGAGCTCAGCATACAAGAAACCAATGCCTCGATTGAATTAAATCCGATGCCAACAATCCGTGGCGATAAAGGACAACTCGGGCAGTTATTTATGAATCTGATTAGCAATGCCATCAAATTTCACCGACCGGGAGTCTCACCCCATATCGTTATAAGTGCATCGGTCGTAGAACGCATTGCGCTACCTGCTCGTATTAGTCCCACACTATCCGTACCGGAATACCATCTTATTGAAGTGATAGATAATGGAATCGGATTTGATGAAAAATATACAGAGCGGATTTTTCAGGTTTTTCAACGTTTACATGGTAAAAGTGAATTTTCAGGTACCGGTATAGGTTTGGCTATCTGCGAAAAAGTGGTGGTGCACCATGGTGGAGCTATTTCCGCCAAAAGTGTGGAAGGTGAAGGCTCAACATTTCAGGTATATTTCCCGATTTTACCAACTCAGCATCCCACTCCTTAAACTCAATTTATATACGCAACAAGTTTTAGGCCGGGCGTAATTTGTCTGAAATCGGGATGTGTGATTTTAGGTTGAATGCGAAAGCTGAGGTCATCGGTCACATCAAAACTTTTAAGATGGGCAGCCACATTTGCCTCTACAATACTGAGGGTATATATAACTCCAGTTGCGAGCAAAGAAATATTCCGGTTGCGCCTCCAGTAATCTTTATTTTTGGCAATTACATCATGGCTAAGCATTCGTCTTTCCCTTTTCGTATTCAATAAATTTCTAACCGAAACCGCTACGTTTTTACCGGTTAGTTCGGGAAGAGGCGTTCCATAGTGAAGACTTTCAGGATTCATATCATAAAACTGTTTATAGGCCTTTACAAAATCCTGATACTTTAATTGATTCAAATACAAAGTGTAGCTAAAACCCATTAACGACAGGTATACCACTGGAATTTTCCAATAGTCGCGGTTGTATAATTGTCCGCACCCGGGTATAATCGCTAGCAACGTTGCCCTCCGGGGATCGTTGTGAGCAATTTTTACGAGATGGGAGTTCTGTTGAGTGGTAAGCTTGGGTCCTACCGGCTCATCCGGCAAGTGTTGTGCAAAGCCATTTAGCGAAATAAATAACAATAAACTTATCCAATAATACATCAGCCGTTTCAAATATAGAGAATACTATTTCTGAAACGGCTGAAAGACTTTTATCGGATCGAGCAACTTGGTATTTAACCTTATTTAACTTTTGCTCGGAAAGTTACTATTTAATCGAAATCGCTTTCCCTCCCTTGCGCTTGCTTCTATCGGCAGCGTCGATAAATGAGAAAATAGCTAATGTTTCTGCTTCCGAAACGGGTGGTGTACCTGTTTGGAAAAACTTAATGATTTGTGCCACCAGCGGTTCGTAAGTGCTGAATGGCCCAAGCGGAGCAATTCCATTTTCACCAAATGCAGTTCCCGCAATTCCGGCTGCTCCCTTACGAATGGCTCTCACCGTTCCTATACGCCCATCGTCCCACACACCTGTTACCAGATCTGTTCCTTCCTGATGTACACGGGAAACTTTTACACAACCAGGCCCCATTACCGTAAATAAGGTTTCAACACCGTGAATAGCATACCAGGCCAAATCCTGATGGTTTTTATCAATATCCCCAGGAACATATACATCCGCCCCGGTCACTTTACCAATAGAACCATTGACCACTTTTTGTACATTGGCGTCATAGCGCAATGCAGAAGAGGTGAAGAAAGGTGTATTGTATTCTTTGGATGCTTTAAATATCGCTTTTGCTTCGCTTAAAGAAGGCGCAACCGGTTTGTCAATAAAGATTCTTTTACCAGCTTTGAAAACAGGCAAGGCTTGTTCCAAATGCGGACGACCGTCATTAGACTCCAACAATACCACATCTACTTTTGCCAATAATGCCTCAATAGAATCTACGATTTCTACACCCATCGCCTTCACGGCATCGATAATGCCCGGCTTCATTTTAATCGCAGAAGGTATATCCTTGCTACCATGAGGATATGCAGCCACTACTTTATAGCCGCCCATTTCAGGTCCGCCATTATTGATCATTTTAGTGAAAACTTCACTGTGCGATGTATCCAAACCAATGATACCTACACGCTTACCTGCCTCCACTTTTCCTCCGAAATCAAAAGCTTTTACAGTACTTGCCAAACTTACTCCAGCGCCTGTAATCGCTGATATTTTCAAGAAATTTCTTCTATTAAAAGAATTCATCATAAATAGGTTAAGAATATAAAAAGAAATCCGGCTATATAACTGGTTGTATTGAAGTACAACCCACCCAACCGAAAGTTGATATTTATTTCAACGATTGTAAACGTACTATAAAGCAAATGACGACTCTCCTAGGAAAGTCGTCATTTGTATTTCGCCTGAATTTATTTTTCAAATAAAATCCAGTCCAGGAAGAATAGTCCTACCTTAGATTTGTCAGGGTTCGAGAATGTAAAGTATAAATCGTTAATACCGGTGGTTGGTAACAGATTAATATCCATATCCTTCCATTCCGTCTTCACGTCTTTCACTTGTCCGCCCGGAACCTGAATGCTTCCCAACACGGGTCCGGTGCTTCCACCCTTTCTAACCTGGATTAGACCACCTGCTCCCTGCTGTTGCAAGCGTATTTTGATCTTCTTGACATGCGCCAAGTCAATGTTCTTGAAGCTAACAAAGTTGCCGTTTTTACCTACAATCGATGAGATATACCCTGTGTTCAAGGTACCGATCACCACATTGGCACTACCCTCTTCGTAGTCTTCCATTTGCACCAATGGATTTCTCAGTACGACATGGTTGCTGCTCTTAAGGGGCTCAATACCATTGGCTCCTTTGTCGGTATATCCTGCAAGCAACACATAGGCACCTTCATTACCCTTGCCTTCGTGCTCCGTAAGTTTAATTGTACCTTGCAAAGGCAATTGTGCTTTCTTCTCACCTAGAGAAAGAATATACTGTGCAATGTCTTTGGCGTCTTTTTCCGGCAAATCCATATGAGGAGGCATTGGATACGTTCCCCAGCTACCACTTCCACCTTTAATGATCTTATCAGCCAGTTTCAAGTCCGCTCCATCAACGCCCGCATATCTTTTAGAAATTTCTTTCAATGCCGGCCCAATCGATTTGGTATCCATGGTATGGCATGCCTTACAATCCAAAGTTGCATATAGCTTTTCGGTAGCAGCGTATTTCATATTACCATGATTCGCACCTGATAATGCAGAAGCTAAATCTTTACCAAATGGCAGATAATTGAATGAAGCCGTGATTTTCTTCGGGTCTACCACTTTATCCTCCTTATCCTTCACATTCAACTTATAGTCAAATGAAGCCCCATCCCAGTAAAAACTTTGGTTGGCATTGCTCTTAATGGCAATGGTAGGTGGTGTGTTACCCACTTTTACCTGTGTGGTAGCGAAACCTTTTCCTCCGTGTTGGTCGGTTACCGTCAATGCGACATCGTAAACACCTGCCTTGGTAAAGACATTTTTGACGTCACGACCTTTCAGTTTTTTATTTCCGATTTTCCATTCGAAGCTTAGCTTGTCGTCTACATCATGATCCTTGGATTTTGCAGCAGACAACGACACGGCCAATGGCACAGCACCCACTTGTTTGTCTATATCAATGTGCGCCATCGGATTGCGGTTTCCTTCCGAATATTCCACACGAATCAATCCTGCATCGGTATTTTTAGCAAACCAGTTGGTTCCATAAGCCAGCATATACACGGCACCATCCGAGGCAATTTGGATATCCATAGGTGCCACGATTTTCAAATGGGGCAAAAACGGTTCCATGCTTACATAGTTCCCTTTTTCGTCCATGGTAACCGCCATAATCCATTTACGGATCCAGTCGTATATAAACAACTTGCCACTGTAATAATCGGGCAACTTGTATTTGGCATCCTTATACAGATCGCTATAATAGACAGGCCCAGCCATGGCGCTTGCACCACCCTTTCCTACCAAAGGCCATCTTTTAGACTCACCTTTACCATACCAAATCATAGCTGGCTGTGCAGGAGGCAAGTTTTTGATCCCTGTATTGTTCGGCGAATTGTTGATTACATTTAAAGGATCCTGTTTGGGTCCTTCTTTTTTGGTTTCAAAGTCATACTTTGGAAAACCTTCATTGTTACCCAGGAAGTATGGATAACCAAAGAAACCCGGTTTGCGCGCCTGATTGATCTCATCATAGCTCATGAAATTTTCTTCCGCTGGTACGTTGGTATCTGGTCCAACATCTCCCCAGTACACAAAGTTAGTTTTGGGGTCAACCGACATACGGAAAGGATTACGACATCCCATTACGTAAATTTCCGGATGTCCCTGCGATCCATCCTTCGGGAACAAGTTCCCGTCTGGTATGGAGTACGTTCCATCCGCTTCCGGCTTAATTCTTAAAATTTTACCACGATAATCCTTCGTATTGGCAGTGGTGCCCTGTCCATCGGAAAGGCTTCTTCCCGGCCTCTCGTCTGTTGGGTTGTGTCCTTCTATTTCTTCTGCATTGGTGTTATCACCTGTCGACAGATATAGCAATCCGTCGGCACCGAAGGTAAGATAACCCGCTGAGTGGCAGCAATAGGTCCTTTGTGTCGGAATCTCAAGCAACACCTTTTTTGAGGCCATGTTGATTTGTCCGTCAATCAGTTCATACCTTTCAAGATTACTTACATTCTTGTCTCCCGCAACACCATAATATAGATATATCCAGTGATTGTTTTTAAAATCCGGATCAACAGCTACGCCCAGCAACCCATCTTCTATCCCACTGTAAACATTGAAATGCGCAATGGTTTTTAGTTGTTGCTGCTTGGCATCGTAGAGTTTAACGGCCCCTTTACGTTCCACAATAAGCACATCCAGATTAGGCAAAATACCCATTTCCATGGGCTCGTCCAGGCCTTGCGCCAGCATCATATGCGTAAACCGACTACTATCAGGAGCTACCGGAGCAATCTTTTTTTCAGTATTGATGATAATAGGATCAACTTTCCGAAGTGTTCTTGAGGAGTTTTCAAAGGAGTCAAGATTACAGAAATAGCTAGCAGACGCTACTAAACCTGTAATAACCAACCCACTCGTAATTTTTAATGACATCAAATTCGTATCTAATGGTAAAAGTTATAGGAATAGACCGGACAAAAATAATATAACTTGATATTTTATTTTAGTTTATACCCGTTAAATAAAATTAGAATTTATTAAGTTTTGTCTTAACTCGCTTAAAATGGACCTTTTTGCATAAAAAACGGCATGCCTCACAGCACACCGCTACTCAATCTAAGGATTGCTATGTTAGCCGATCTCTAAAAGACGGTTCCGAACCAACAGGCAAGCTCCGAGTATTCCGGCACGCTCTCCCAATTTAGACATTTTCAATTGAGAATCATTCTTCACCAGACTCAGCGAATATTTGTTCATAGCAGTCTTAACCGGAAGATATAGATAATCTCCTGTTCGGATCATACTTCCCCCTAAAACTACCAGTTCAGGATTCAAAACATTAATCAGTGCCGATATTCCTCTTCCCAGGTTTTCGCCCACTTTTGCAATAAGCTCAATGGCAAGAACGTCGTCATTCAATGCCGCTTCAATGATTTCATCCATTGTTATTTTCTCCGGATGAAGCATTTTAACCGAGGTAAGAACAGAGGATGATCCCACCGACAATTTATCGCGAAACATACGTTCAAGAGCCCATCCCGAAGCTTCTGTTTCGAGACAACCTTTTTTACCGCAATGGCAAATGCGTTCATTGTCGAAGATTGGTATATGCCCTACTTCTCCTGCATAACCAGACTTGCCGTAATATACCTGGCCGTCAAAAAGTATTCCCACCCCTATTCCGTAATCGAGATTGAGGAAAAGAACATCTTTTTCTTCTTCCACCACGCCAGCACAAAACTCACCATATGCCATGGCACGTGAATCGTTTTCAAGAAACACAGGTATACCTACCCGATCCTGAATAACCGCAGCCAGCGGAATTTCGTCGAAATGAAAAAAGCTATAACTATGCCCGGTGGTATTGTTAATACGCCCTGACAAACTGATTCCGATACCTAGTACACGCTCCTGCGGAACAGAGAGTTTTTTGATGAAACCTTCTATATATACGCAGAGCATTTCTAGCGCTTCTTTAGTATTAACCAACTTGAATGGCAGCTTTTCTTCTACGCTTACCAAGTTTTTTTGCAGATCGGCCAAGCCAATATTTATATGACTTTGCTTCACGTCCACACCGATGAAAAATGCAGAATCTGGTACAATACCGTACAAATTCGGCTTTCTACCACCCGTGGATTCAATTTTACCGTAATCGCGAATCAAACCTAGTTCGATGAGTTCTCCTACCAAAGAGGTAACCTTTGGCACACTCACATCCAACTCCTTACTCAATTCAGGAATGGTTGTATTCCCATTGTTTGCAAAATGACCCAAAATAACTTTTTTAGGATCCCCTTTTTTACCACCAAAACCTGACAATCGAATCGTTCGACTCATATAATGTGAAGACTTATGCTTTCCCAAACTTACCTTTTTTTGGGAATAATTGTACTTATTTCAATTTTATTTTAAACAAGTTCGGCAAATTTTATTCTACCTGTTTACCAAGTAGGCCAAATTATACCGAACTTATTATATACTGAGACGATGAAATGGTACTAAACCCTCACATGTGGTTCACTATTTAGGCCATTCAATTTCTATACCCTGCTTTTGGATAAATTCCTGAAACTCGCTCAACATTTCCTTTCTCTCACGCACAGCCCTTGGAATCACCTTTTTGTCCAATGCATATTTAACCAGCAAACCTACTGACTCACCGATTGACCACTCTACCGGATGTAAACGGTAACATCCGTTGGTAATGTGCGTTGTCCCAATATTTTTGTTGGCAGGAAGAATGTTTTCCATGCGCTGTGGCAATAAGGCTCCCAATGGTATTTGAAAAGGAAGCGAGGAGAAGTCGATGTAATTATCTCCTTCCGTACTTGGATGCAAGTCGATGTGGTAGTAACCAATACCCACGCTATCGTAAAAATCAGCCGCTTTGTTATCGGTCTTTTTGCCCGTAATCATCGCGCGATTGTCTGCTCCTACGTGCTCTTCCTTAATGGTAAATACAGCCTTGATACGACGTGCTTCTCTGATATATGGATATTTAGCCATACCGTCCTCGGTACCCATTACATCTTTGCGCAAACGGATTCCCGGCCAACCTTTTCCACCATCGGGACGAGGGGCTTCGGTTTGTAACCAGTATAAGAAAGAAAGGCTCAGTTGCTTTCCACGCTCAAAATGTTTCTTAAAATCCTTTTCACTGGCACTGACCAGGTCACCTAAAAAATAGTCGTTTTGCGGCCAGTTCACAATGGTGATATCGCCCGTGTAAGTTCCCTTTGTAAAATTTTCCTTATTGATAATTCTGCGGTAATTCCACAAATTAAGCTTATCGCCCGTAGCAATTCCTTCCGGATGAAATCCTAATGTTTTAGGTTCCAAAGTTTTGGGGTTGGAATAAGAAAGATCAAGCAGCTTTCCGGACCACGGTTTTGACATTTTAGGAACAAAATTCTTCCAGAAATCATATTCCCTTGGTTTCTCAATCACATGGTTTTCACCAGGCACATAATCCATGGCAAAACACACCGTAAAGGCCTGATTGTTATTTGGATTCCCTTTTTCCGGAGCATGTAATTCTTGAGTATCACTTTTAGACTCGGTTCCGGTTACAAATTCGGTGCCAGTCAGGGGCAATAGATCGCCTAACTCGGTTGCATCTACAAAATAAGGTGCTTTCAGGGTCAATTTTCCTTCGCTCTTCAAATTAACAGCTTCCAATGCACTTACCTCGTTGCCGGAAACGGACGCAGAAATCACTTTATGTTCTAGCAAGAGGGTAAGTTTGCCGGTACTCATATAGGGCGCCAACATATCCATTAAAACGGCAACTGCAACACGTGGTTCATGACAAAGGCGCGACACGGAACCATCTCCCGGATTCAGATTTTTGCGGGATTTGGCATCTGGAGTTAAAGGATAATTGCGCTTATAATATTCTCTTACTCCGTTCCGAAAATCGCGGTACAGTTGCGTGGCTCCATGTGTCTCTATCCAGGAGTGCTCATCTGGTGGAACGCCTTGTTGGCTCAACTGACCACCGATCCAGTCGGTTTCCTCTGTCAAAATCACTGAAAGGTTATTTCTCAATGAGGCCATTGCAGCTGCAAATCCACCCAGACCACCTCCTGCCACCACTACATCGGCTGTTAAAGTGGTTTTACCTTTTAAAACTTCCTTTTGAACAGGTTGCCCTGTTGCAGGCATACTTACCACAGAAGCCGCCGCCAAAGCGCCAGTACTTAGGGTTAGGTTCTCTATAAAATTTCTACGATTCATCTTTTGTTTCATTTATCATTTGGCTGCCACTGAACGATTGGTTTACACTTCTCGCAGTGACATTCTGAACGCTATTTATCTATATATAAATTATTGGAAGTCAGCAGCAAAAGCTACCAACTTCCAATTTCTCATTACCATTCAGGGTTTTGGGTTAATTTGGGGTTAATATCCCGCTCTGTTTGTGGAACCGGTAGAAGGTTCAATTTAGGATACCAATATCTCAACTCTCTGGTCATTCGAACATTTTCACTTTCGTCGTAAGTAGGAATGTTGTTCAAATCATGCACGGCCGACTTCGTAAAATTAGCCTTAACAGGTACCACTGCCGGATCTTTGGCTATACCCATCACTCTTTGAGGCATCACGGTTGAAGCTATATTCCAGTGACGAATGTCAAACCAGCGAAAACCTTCCATGGCTAATTCCACTGAACGCTCGCGACGAACCAATTGACGCATCTCGTTCTGATCCCCTGCAACTGCCACGGGTTGTCCGGCTCTGGCTCTAACTTGATTGATCGCTTCCAGTACCGTTGCATCAATTTGATTCATTTCAATTTTAGATTCCGCGTAGGTGAGTAAAATCTCCGGATAGCGCATCAAAATGAAATTTACACGGGCTGTAAAGGCATTTTCTGCGGTGAAAGTATACTTTGCATGCAGCAAACCTACGCCACTTTTCGACGGACCATATGCATTGTCATAGTCAGCATTGGCCTTCGTCACCCAGCTACCGTCCGCGTTTCTGAACGATGTGGTATTCTTGTAAATATCATATACGAATGTGGTATTGTTCATCGATACGGTATCGCCTGGCAATACCACTGTATACTTCAAACGACTATCCCGATTTAATCTGGGATTAGCGGGGTCATACACCGCCGACTCGTCAATACGCTTACCATCTTTACCTTCAAACATATCTACAAGGCGCTGCTGAGGGAAACGCCCCGACTGCCCACCGGCTGATCGAGAAATACTTCCCAAGGGCAAATAAGTAATGGCATTGGCATCGGCGTCACTGTAAAGAATTTCAAACATAATTTCTTTACCTGCATTGGGTCCTTGACCAACCTTGGTAAACAAATCCTGGAATTTTGGATTAAGGCCTAGTCCTGCTCCATCTATGACCTGTTTAGCAGCCTCCGCGGCAATTGCATATTCCTTGTTATAGTACGCAGTACGGGCTTTGAGGCCAAGTGCAACGGCCTTGCTCATCCTACCACGATCAGCCGGAGTCCAACTCAAAACAGACGCAGCAGCATCCAACTCACTATATATGAATTGAATCACCTCCGCTTTTGAGGAGCGTGTTTGGGTATAAAACTCATTCGGATTAAGCGGCTTTGTGATCAACGGAACATCTCCATACATGTTAACCAAATAGAAGTACGCATATGCTCGCACCGCTTTTGCTTCTGCCTGCATACGGTTGTAGGTAGCCTCTGGCACGTTTGCTTTGCCCACCTCCATGCCATCCAGCATGGTATTGGCTCGCTGGATGGTCGTATACGCCAATTGCCAAATTGACCTGGCATGTGCATTAAAAACGTCAATATTCCCCTCTCCTAATTCAGGCGCTCGCAATAGTGCTATATCCGTCCAGTTATCGAACATGGATTGATACGGCGTGGTACCTGTGTTCCAATAAACCGATTTGTAAACCGCATTCAAGGCTCCGTTCATTTCGGTTTGGTTGTTAAAGAACTGTCCCGTTGCAGGAGCGTCCAATGGTGCTTCGGCCAGGTAGTCGTTACAACCCGTAAACAGATTCAGAGAGACGCAAAGCGCTGCTATATATATGATTTTCTTTTTCATTTTCCTTAAAGATTAATGTTGATACCCACTGTGTACGTTTTCATGATCGGGTAAAATTCTCCACCCGTGTCACGCTGTTCAGGATCAAATCCAGGGAAGAAACGTCGCTGCCGTGCCTCGCGCGCGGCCTGCCATTGCGCC
>CALGRQ010000430.1 GCA_937880795.1 uncultured Dyadobacter sp.
CCTGATAAATCATGGCCATTATACCAACTGGGGGTGATTGACCAAATCCAGAAACTGGGGAAAACAATTGGAGGTTTTCAGGCATCTTTTGGTGGGGATGTTCCCGCAGGCGCTGGCATGTCGTCCTCAGCAGCGTTGGAATGTTGTCTTCTATATGCCCTCAACGAAGTATTCGACCTCAAACTTACTAAATGGGATATCGTAAAAATGGGTCAAAAAGTGGAGAATGAATTCATAGGTCTCCAAAGCGGCATTATGGATCAGTTTGCCTCCACCTTTGGTAAAGCCGAAGCGGTGATGCGCATGGATTGCAGGAGTCTAGAATTTGAATATTTCCCATTCCCGATGACCGACTACTTGCTTGTGCTATGTGACACTTGTGTGAAACATACACTAGCCAGTTCAGAATACAATACGCGCAGACAAGAATGTGAAAAAGGGGTAGCCATTTTACAAAAATACGACGCTTCCATAACCAGCCTCCGCGATGCAACAACAGACCTTGTGGAAAAGCATAAAGAAGAAATAGGCGATGTGGTATACCGACGCTGTAAATATATCACCGGAGAAATAGAGCGTGTTAAATTGGCTTGTGACCTACTCATTGAAGGCGATTTGGTGAGTTTTGGTAAGAAAATGTACGAAACTCATGACGGTTTACAGCATGATTACGAAGTAACCTGTGCCGAACTGGACTTTCTGGTAGATCAAACCAGAGACCAACCGGAGGTTTTAGGCGCCCGTATGATGGGCGGAGGATTTGGGGGGTGCACCATCAATTTGGTTATAAAAGACCAGGTTGATGCTTTTGAAGAGAAAATGAAATCCGCATACTATAAAGCGTATGGAATTGAATTGCCATGCTATCGTGTAAAAATTACAGATGGCACCCAAGAATTGAATCCTTGATTACCTAAAACTCATACCAATTCGCATGAAAAAAATCACCTATTTATTCACGGCACTGATGGGCCTGGCCCTGTTTAGTTGCTCAAAATCAAATGAAAAAGAAGAAATGACCCAAAGCACAATAACCAAAGAAGTTTTCGGACAGCTCCCGGATGGCCAAACCGCCGACCTCTATACACTTACCAATACCAATGGTATGACAGTGAACATCACCAATTACGGAGGTATTATTACTAAACTCACAGCGCCCGATAAAGACGGTAAATGGGAAGACGTAGTACTAGGCTTTGATTCATTGGCTACCTATGTAAGCGGACATCCGTTCTTTGGTGCACTGGTAGGTCGTTATGGCAACCGCATTGCTGGTGGAAAATTTACGCTCAACGGCAAAGAGTATAAACTTGCATTAAACAATGGGCCAAACTCGTTGCACGGTGGTCTCAAAGGTTTTGATAAAGTGATTTGGAACGCGACAGAAGTAAAGGAAGATTCGACCGTCGGTCTTAAACTGGAATATACCAGCAAAGATATGGAGGAAGGTTATCCAGGAAACCTGACGGTAACCGTAGTATATACCCTCGGTAATGACAATTCATTGAATATTGACTATACCGCAACGACGGATAAAGAAACGGTAGTGAACCTTACCAACCACTCTTACTTCAACCTGACCGGTAACAAAAGAGACATCCTGAATCATGAAGTAACAATATTGGCAGATAGCATGATTCCTGTAAATACGGATTTAATCCCTACTGGTAAACTTCGTGCGGTAGAAGGAACGCCATTCGATTTTAGAAAACCTACACTTGTTGGAGCTGGTATAGACAAAACAGAGGACGAGCAGATTAAAAACGGTGGTGGTTACGACCACAGCTGGGTAATAAACCGTACCAGCAATGGCCTCATACCTATTGCAACCGTGAAAGACCCGGAAAGTGGCCGCTTTATGGAAGTGCTCACCACAGAGCCAGCCGTTCAATTCTATACCGGGAATTTCCTGGATGGTAAACTTTCAGGAAAAGGCGCTACCTATGGAAAAAGATCTGGTCTGTGCCTCGAAACACAGCATTATCCAGATTCTCCAAACCAGCCACAGTTTCCAAGCACCGTACTAAAACCAGGTGATACGTATCACACGACTACGCAATACCGGTTTTCGGTGAAATAAAATTATGCCACGGATACCCACAATGCCAGTGTGTTTAAAAAGACAAACTGGGCACAATGTGTGTATTCGTGGCATTTTTGATTTCAATGGTCTATCTTTGCGCCACAAACATTAACCATATCATGCTTACCAGAACCGTAAAGATCAGCAACGTAACCAATTTGTCAGATGCACGCTATTGTGCCGGAATGGGAGTAGAAATGCTTGGTTTTTCAATTGACGAAGATTCGCCAAATTACATTTCACCAAAAAAATTCGAGGATATATGCTCCTGGCTTGCAGGAGTTACGCTTGTGGCTGAAAGCGCTCAAACAGATCCTCAAAGCATTCTCAACACTTTGAGCAATTACCCGGTTCATGCCGTTCAGGTTGAAGACCCCAGCCTACTAAACTACCTGCACAGCGAACTGAACCTGCCGTTAATTCTTCGTATTAGTGTAGATACCTATGAAGCCGGGGAAATCGCCTCGATTCTTAGCCGATACGAAGGAGATGTAAAACATTTCTTATTGGAAAGTGATAACAATGCCGAGTTATCCGAAGAATGGATGCAGGTTTTGGGAAATTTGTCCGAGGAATACCCTATACTCATTGGCTTTGGTCTTGACAACGAATTTTCTGTGAGCGCCCTTACCGAGCTATTTCCAAAAATAGGAATCGCCCTGAGAGGAAGTGAAGAAATCCGTCCAGGATATAAAGACTTTGGTAGTATGATGGATATTCTGGAAGCGCTGGAAGATCAATAATACTTCTTTTCGGGTTGAAATGCGGGTATAACCAATCATGCCATTTCAACCCTTTTTTTGCCTATCCCATCCAATTGTAACCGATCTTAGCCGTGCTTGTACCGCTCCTCAGATCTTCTCCATTCAAAAAACACTCAAAATAACCTTTCAACACGCTACATTACCGATAATAATTTTCCATCTTGCAGTATCTTGCATCACCCACTACCTTTGATTGCAAATAAACACTGAACCAACCATGGAAAAGAAACTGCACCGCATTCCCGATCAGGCCGTATTTGGAGGAGTTGCCTCCGGTATAGCTCAATATTTTCAAATAGATGTTGTCATCATACGTGTGCTTTTCGTGGTGATGCTCTTTTTACCACTGCCGCCAAGTTTTGGCTGGACCGGGATTTTGTATATTATTTTATGGGCTGTATTACCAACCGGACCATCCGTTCCGTACGACAGCACGATCAATCTCGACTCAAATCCTTTCACTTCTGGTGATTCAGCTGTGGACAAAAAGCGTTCCGACCAAACCATTATGATTCTGGGTGGTGTGCTAATCTTTTTTGGTGCATTAATGCTTCTCGATGATCTGCCAATCTGGTATAGAATCAAAGCATATTTTTGGCCCGTGGCCCTTATTGCAATCGGAGCGTTTCTAATTCTTCGCCAGCGTGATCAGCAACAGGAGAATAACTCAACGGTATATCCCACCACACCTCCTCCCACAGAGCCGACAGATCCTGCTCCGATAGAGCCAGATCCACAGCCTTATACACCATTTTCATCAACGGAAAATCCAACGCATTTTCCGGAAGATCCACAGAACAAAAAACGGGATCATGATGCAGATGATGATCAAATTATTAAAGTGAATTAAGCGAAAGAATTGAGCATTCACGCATAAAAATTAATAGCCATGAACTTTAAAAATATATTCTGGGGGGTACTACTCATCATTGCAGGCTCCCTCTTTTTAGTCGAGGAATTAACCGACTTTGACTTTGGTCGCTTCTTTTGGCCTATTATTATGATTGCATCCGGAGGTCTGTTGCTGGTCAAAAACTTTGTACTGTCCGATTCATCCAACCACAATAACCTATAACTAACCATGAGAAATTCAAGAGGAATAGTTTGGGGCGGGCTACTGGTGATCCTGGGAACCCTCTGGTTACTTCGGAATATGGATCTCCTGCATATACAATGGGGCGAAGTACTACCCTATTGGCCGGTATTGCTTATTCTGGCAGGAATTATTTTAGTGATCACCCGTCGTAGCAGCGGTGCATCGGGTGGCGCTGTGGCGTTATTGATCACATTGGGTGTTTTTGGAGGAATTGTCAACAAAACTGATCAAAAATTTAACCGTAACAATAATTGGAATTTCGATTGGGAGGACAATAACGATGACAGCGACTACGATAGCCAGGAAGAAGATAGAGATCAAGATGAGGATTATTCGAACGACCGGGAAGAGAAAAAGAATGGAAAGGCCATCAATGGTGCTTATCAATACGACATGGAAGATTTTATTGAGAAAGCAACCTTCAACCTGGAAGGCGGAGCCGGGTCTTTCGAACTGAATGGTCAAACGGCCAAACTATACGAAGCCAAAACGCAAAGCTCCGTCGTTGGATTTGTATCCAACACGGCAGTAAACAAACTTACCAATACCGCAACCATCAACCTGAAAATGGAAGAGGGGAATGTTACCATTAAGAACGGAAAAATCTCCAATGAAGCTAAAATTCAGCTAAATGAGAAGCCAGTCTGGACCATTGATCTAGGTATAGGTGCCGGTGAAGGCGACTTTGACTTTTCTAATTATAAGGTAGAAAAACTAAAAGTGAGCACCGGAGTAGCCGATATGGATATCAAATTAGGCGAAAAATATCCTACATCGCAGGTAGATATAGAAGCTGGCGTCGCGTCAATCACCCTGGAAATTCCGAGCAACAGTGGTTGTGAAATGCGCATGGAAGGTGCCATGAACTCCAAACAGTTGGACGGTCTGGAAAAGGTTAGCGATGGCCTATACCGCACGGCAGGATACGATCAGGCAAAA
>CALGRQ010000431.1 GCA_937880795.1 uncultured Dyadobacter sp.
GTGTACAGGCTGATACGGTTACCGTAATTATGGCCTTAGCACTTTCGCAACCGCCTACCGTTTGCGTTACTTTATACGTTTGTGTTCCGGCAGCAGTGGTCGTGGGAACAGGCGCAGCCGTTAATAACACATCTGTGTCACTATACCATTTCAGACTTGTCCCAACAGCAGTAAGGGCAGTTGCCACATCGCCTACTGTATAACTCTTATTTGCAACGGTTGGCGCAGCAGGTGGTGTACAGGCTGATACGGTTACCGTAATTATGGCCTTAGCACTTTCGCAACCGCCTACCGTTTGCGTTACTTTATACGTTTGTGTTCCGGCAGCAGTGGTCGTAGGAACAGGGGCAGCAGTTAATAACACGTCTGTGGCACTATACCATTTCAAATTTGTCCCAACAGCAGTAAGTGCAGTTGCCACATCGCCTACTGTATAACTCTTATTTGCAACGGTTGGCTCAGCAGGTGGTGTACAGGCTGATACGGTTACCGTAATTATAGCCTTAGCACTTTCACAGTCACCAACCGTTTGGCTCACTTTATAGGTTTGAGTTCCGGTAGCAGTGGTTGTCGGAGTTGGAGCTCCTACAAGCGGAGCATCGCTCGCATCGTACCAATTCAAAGTGGCGCCGGAAACCGCGGTTGCCGTCAAAGGTGTTGCTACGGCATTTTCTACATAGCTTATTGCAGGGGTGGTTACTGGAACCGCTGGTATGGGATTCACCGCAAACGCAGCGCTGGCAGCACCCGTTACCGACGGAGTGGTCAGCACAACCCGCGCCTTATAACCGGCACCCGCAGTCGCATTTGCCGGAATAACAACGTTAATAGGGCTTGTGGCACCTGTTGCCGTAGCAACTGGCGACGTGAATGAACCCGTTGCGTCTGATATTTGCGCTGTATAGCTTGCTCCCGTGGTTTCAGCAGACACTGTAAATGCCACAGCAACACTTCCTCCCGCACATACCGCCGCCGGCGTCACCGTAGCTTGAGAAATAGTTTGCGCAAATAGTGAAGCAATTGAAACTAGAGTGGCAATGCAGGCAAAAAATGAGTTTCTAATAAATGTTTTTTTCATGTATTCGTCTAATATCTTTTTCCTTACCGGTTACAACTGGTAAAGTTAGAGATATTTTTCTAATACATTCTTACCCAATTAGTGAAGAATACGCTTCGTGTCTCTGATTGACGTATATACTATATCGTGCAACCTGCGTCTTGTGCGTTGGGTCGTGATAGCATTATTTTCCACGTCTGGGTTAATACGGTTGGAGAGAAAAATAAACAAAAGATCTTCATCGGGATCTACCCAAACCATGGTACCCGTAAAGCCCGTATGCCCAAATGAATTTACAGAAGCCAATGGTGAAACAAATGAACTATTCCCGTCCATGGGTGCTTTATCCCAACCCAAACCACGGTGATGAGACTCATCATAAAGCCTTGAAAACAAAGGAACTGTACCTGATTGAAAATACTGTTTTCCTCCGTAACTACCTTTCCAAAGATTCATTTGTAAAAGTACGGCCAAATCGCGTGCGGTGCCAAAGAGTCCAGCATGTCCTGACACGCCTCCCACTTCCGCAGCCATTTGATCGTGCACGGTACCTTGTAGAAGTTGCCCCCTATACCGATAATCCTGTTCGGTGGGTGCAATTTGCTTATCCGGGAAACGGCGCAATGGATTAAACCCCAGGTAGGACAACCCAAGTGGTTCATAGATGTTGCTATGTACAAAAATGTCGAGTGGCTGACCACTCACTCTTTCCACAATTTTTTGCAAGGTCATAAAACCGAGGTCGCTGTATAAGAAACCATACTGCCCGTTGCGCATCTTCCTGGTGTTCATCGGCGATTTTACAACCCACTTCCAAACCGAATCCCGCAATGCGCCTTTTGCAAACAATTTTGGCGCGACTTGCAAATAAAAAGCACTATCCGGCTTTGAATTATAATATTGAGGCAACAAGCCTCCGCCACCGGTTTTGGTACGATCCCACAAAGAAGGATAAAAAGAAATCATTCCTGAACGGTGCAACAGTAAATCGCGAACCGTGAAGTTTTCCTTATCAGTAGCCTGTAATTCAGGTAAATAAAATGAAGCGCGCTTATCCAAGTCAATTTGCTGTCTGTCGTATAGCAGCATCACCGACTGTACAGTCGCCGAAACCTTGGTCAATGAAGCCAGATCATATATCGTTTCTTGTTTAACACGTTCGGGCAAACGACTGTTTACAACCCCAAACTGTTTATCATAAATAATCTTGCCCTTTCTAGCCACCAATATCTGACATCCCGGAAATACACGATCCTGAATAGAGGATGTAGCAACCACATCCAATCTTTTCAGCAAAGTCCCATTCATGCCTACACTCTCAGGTGTTCCAAATGCAATTCGGCTAATTGCGGAAGTACTTACACCGTCTCCCGCCTTATAGGACGCTACGGATACCGGCAAACGCCCCTGAGACGACATAGCTCCAAAAATGATTTGCGGAACGATTTCTTGCTGATCAACTCCATCTTGGTTCGCGCAGATCAGCACATCTGTATCCGGAAAAAACTGAATACTATACGGCGTTCCAAACAAACACAAAACAACCTTTTTCCCCTGTGCTTTCAGTTGCTTTACAAAATCTACCATTTCGGTAGTAACCCCGTAGTATCGTTTAGGATTGGAAGAAATTCCGTGCACATCCACAATCACGGTTGTATAAGGTTCCAGATACCCCAACATTTCCGTAGCCTGCTCTTTTGAAATCCCACTGTCATAAAAGCTGAATGATCGCATGGGTTTATAGGTTGAGAGCATTTTTTGAAAAGCTGCGTTGCTCCCCTCTCCTATACTAACAGAGGCCATGGAATGATCACCCACGGATCCAAATGGCAATAAACCGTGGTCATTTTTAACAACAGTAACCGAAGCTTCACACAACTGGCGATATAGCTCCTTGCTGTTATCGTTATTCAAATCGTTATATAGATTATTTAAATCGACTGGCTGATATTTGTTTAATCCCGACCAATATTTAGCCTGTAAAATTCGCTTTACCTTATCATCTATAATCTTTTCGCTGATCACACGTTGTGCAATTGCTTCTTTAATCTTAGAAATCGTGCCAGCCACATTTTCAGGGTACAACAGCACATCATTTCCGGCAACCAGCGCCTTCATGTTTACCTCTGCGGCTTTACCTGTTTTGAGAACCCCTCTCATATTCATCGCATCGGTGAATACAAGCCCGCGAAAGCCCAAATCCTTGCGCAATAAACCATTAATTACCTTTTCGGAGAGCGAACTCGCCAACTGGGGAGAATTATCCAACACCGGTACATGCAAATGACCACTCAATACACCCATCAAACTATCAGAGATCAATTGCTTATAAGGGTATATATCCACCTCCGTCAATTTCTCGACAGAATGGGTTAGAACCGGCAGTGTAAAATGGGAGTCAGAGTCGGTGTCGCCATGCCCCGGAAAATGTTTGGCAGTCGCTATCACCCGATTGTGCTGCAAACCTTTCATATATGCCACCGCTTTGCGCGTCACATTTTCGCGATCCTCACCAAACGAACGTATACCAATGACCGGATTATTTGAATTACTATTGACATCGGAAACCGGAGCAAAGTTGATGTGAATACCCAGTCGACGGCATTGACGCGCTATATCGGCGCCCATTTGGTATATCAACTCATTATTTTGAATGGAACCCAATACCATTTGTTTGGGAAAAGAAATGGTACTATCGAGCCGCATGCCTAAGCCCCACTCCCCATCAATACCTATAAACAAAGGAATCTTGGACTGCGCCTGATACCGGTTGGTGAGTGATCCCTGACTTACGGGGCCACCCTGAAAAAAAATAAGTCCTCCGACATGATAGTCCGTAATTAGTTTATCGATATAACGATAATGTGACTCGTCCCGATTGGAGAAAGTAGCGATCATAAAAAGCTGACCAATTTTCTCATCCAGAGACATGGATTGAAGCGTGCTATCTACCCATTGATTTTCGGGCAAAACCAAAACCGGGTCTTTACGCACTTTATGTGGCTTTGGATCCACAGCAACCGTATCATCGGCGACCATCAAACCCAACGAGGTAGCATCACCCATGTATTTCCAGGCCACAGAAACAACTGAACTCAGTGAAACCAGCAAAACGATGCCAACAACAACCCGAATACGGTTGACAAACCAAATTTTCATACTAACTACACTGATCTTAAACCTTTTAACACCCTACACGCAAATTTCAACTTTACCAGAGAGTTTTATCAAACCTTACAATAATAACAAAATTTATGTCCATTAAATACAAAAAATTTATGTTTTAAGGCAATTCTAATAAATACTGGCAATAGCCATTATGCAGGCATCATTGGTTAAAAGTGTCGGCTAGCTGGTTAACTTTCTGAAAATATCTTCCAGAGAACCCCCTGTACGGCTGAGGTCAACCAGAGAACTGTCGCTCACCACTTTACCCTTATTAATAATGATCACGCGATCGCACAATGCTTCTACTTCTTGCATAATGTGCGTTGAAAATAGAACCGTTTTATTTTTCCCGGCAGTGCGGATAAGTTCTCTTATTTCGAGAATTTGATTGGGATCCAGGCCAGTGGTTGGCTCATCCAGGATCAGTACGGATGGATCGTGCAAAAACGATTGAGCAAGCCCCACGCGTTGACGGTAACCTTTCGACAATTGGCCAATTTTTTTATGTTTTTCTGCCTCTAGGCCACACATGGTCACCATTTCATTCACCCTTTGTGTAAGCGAGTCTCCGCCCAAGCCATACAGTTTCCCCGAAAACAATAAAAATTCTCGCACATACATATCCAGGTAAAGTGGATTATGTTCCGGCAAATACCCGATGGTTCTTCGCGCCTGCATAGGTTGCTCGAGTACATCAAACTCAGCAATGCGTGCCGTACCAGAAGTAGGTTGAAGATACCCCGTCAGAATTTTCATTGTGGTAGACTTCCCAGCACCATTGGGTCCCAGAAAACCAACAATTTCGCCCGGTTTCAAATTGAAGGATATACCATCAATTGCCCGCTGGGCACCATAAATTTTTGAAAGGTTCGTAACCTGAATTGACATTAATCAAAAAAAATATTGTGTGAACGAAGGTATGAGAACGTTAGCTCAATCCATCATCTAAACTTTTAAAAATAATTTATTCCTATATAGCAGATACATAAAGGCCCATTGTACACCAATAAAGGCAATTACTTCACCTACCACGGCAACTGATTTTGGGAAGAGATGTAAGATCCCACCAAAGAGTGCATTGGCTGTGTACCCAAAATTAATATATTCTCCGATCATATAAATCACAATCGAGTTCATACCAATTACTACAAAGAAAAGTGTCCATTTGCGGTAATTTAAAACGTCAATGATCCAATAAAACAAGGCCAATAATAACGTACTGAACCCGCCGGCACATAACACGAACGAACTCGTCCATAAATTCTTGTTAATGGGGAAGAAAACATCCCATACCACGCTCAGTAATAAACTCACAATCCCTGCCGCAGCTAAATAAACCACCTTGTTATTTTTTGAAATCTTTTCATGGTCTGTCCGTAACAGCTCCCCGGCGAAGATTCCCATCAGGCCTGTTGCAATGGCAGGAAAGGTTGAGATAAGCCCCTCAGGATCATGAATTCCTTTGTGCAGATGTCCCGGAATTAACATTCTATCGAAATAGCTAGCCGGATTGCATTCCATGGTGAGTAAGCCCGCTCCACATCCGGGGACAGGAAACCACATCATAAAAGCGTAATACCCTAACAGCAATCCTGCGAACCATATCCAACGGGCCTTTTTACCTGTATACAGATAAATAATTTGGGCGAACATCCCGGCCAAACCGATACGCCCCAACACGCTTGGGTAACGCATGTTTTCCCAAGCCGTATGAAAAATACCATTGTTATAAATGATCCCGAGCAAAACCAAAATCAACCCGCGCTGTATAACCTTCCGTATCAATTCCGAAGGTTGCACGCCTTTTTCCAACCTACTGCCCAAGGAAAAAGGAGTAGACACACCAGCCATAAAAAGGAACGTAGGAAAAATGAGGTCATAGGCACGAAAGCCGTGCCAATCGGGGTGACTTAACTGATGAGCCATAAAAATAGCCCACGACCAGCCCGTCACTTTAGCCAGCGCAGCAAATATTTCTTCTCCCCCCGAAATCCAGAACATATCGAAGCCACGAAGAGTATCCAGAGAAAGCAGTCTGTGCGAAGTAGATTTTTCTTTCATAGAACAAGGAAAGGTATTGGATATAGATTGATGGTTTAGGTATGGATTTGAATGGTGACCTAAGATGATCCATTCAATTTTTTATAACAAAAGATACACTAGATATAAATACCGCTATCTCTGATAGAAATACTATTAACCGCAGCCGTAAAAGTACATTTATTTCAATAAAACCTTCATTACACATCCTCTATCATACCACCTATCAAATTTTCTTTTCTTATATACTTCGTTACGGTCAATAACGTTATTAGCTTCAAAAATAAATTTGCCCCATAAACAGTAACCCATGAAAAAGATACTTTTGCCATTCCTGATCCTTGCAGGACTATGGTTGACAAGTTGTGCAACTTCTCAAAATACCGCCATCAGGGACGATGCTGACCGTTTGGAAGAACCTGTTACCAATTCTAAACTGAATAATAAAAGACTCGAAAAAAACCTGAATCGGTTTCGTGCAGAGTTGGACCTTTCAAAACGGCAGCAAAAACAATTGCGCAAAATTGATAAACGATATGCTCGTCTGGATCGAAAACTATCCCGAAATGACAACGCTAAGCGCCGGGATCATAAAGAGCTCGCAAGCCAAAAAAGAGAAGAAATTCTTGAAATTCTGACCCGTGAACAACAGCAGAAATTAGAAACTCTGACTAAAAAAGGTCGATTCAGCTTTGATCAGCTTTTCGGGAAATAATCGTATAGAGGCATTGACATTCGTTACAAATGTCAATGCCTCCGATCTTTACTCTTTCAAAATCTTAAATACAAAGTGGTCTTTTCCGCTCTCAATGCGAAGAATATATATGCCGGTGGGCATATTTCGGGTAGGTATCATCAACTTACCTGAAACAATGGCTGCGTCCTGCACCTTTCGCACCTTTCCGCTCACGTCTGCAAATGTGATATTTGACGGTACCTTAGACCAGGTCCCATCCAAATAAATTTCGGTTTTAGCCGGATTCGGATATGGAGACGACACCGCTGTTAACGGAGGCTCCGGACCTAAAACAAGCTGAGCAAATACTTCTGCCGCTGCACTCAAACAACCATCTGAAGTGATTGCCCTTACCTCGTAGGTTCCAGCAACATTCACCTGCACCTCACCACTTGGATCCCGAAACTCTTCCTTCCCTTCAAAATACCAGATGTAATTTGCCGCACCCTGCGACCGCGCCGTAAAGTTCATACCATCTCTTTGCACCACCGGGCGGGTCGGATTAATACAGAAACTTCTGTCCACAGCACTGGCTACATTGTATTCCCCATTCCCAGCTTGTATTGCTCTAACCGTAGCTTTACCGGCCTGTGTTATCGTTACCTGGTTTCCTTGCAAGGTAATACCTCCGGATACTTTCTCGAAACCGACGGCAAGCCCTGAGGACGATGTTGCTGCGAGCGTAAATGCCGGACCACCCATAGTACGTTCTGACAGTGCATCAAACCGAATGGTTTGCGCCTTTTTCGTCGTTTCTCTGGACCCTTGTCCATACCATACCGCCAGCTTGGCATCTTTAATCATGATAGACATTGAGCCGGATGGGGATATATGGTCCGCAGCCAGATTGATCACCCCGACGTGCTCGCCACCGTTAGACTCCGTGTTGAAAATGACTTTATCATCCTTTCTTGAAAAATCCGGAAAACCGAGCGTGTTATTAGAATAAATGGTTTTAATGGTTCCATTATCAATATCAACGCCCAACACTTCATACACTTCATCCTGTTCGTACATATAGTCAAAACTGATGATATTGGGGTTATTTTTCGAAAACGATGGATTTCCAATATTTTCACCTTTTTCAAGGTTGGTAAACAATTTCTGAATGTTCCCATCCCCAAAATTATTGGTTTTATTGTCCCATACTTTCATAAAACCCACGTCCCAGTATTCATATTCGTCGCCTTTGGCTCCTGTGAGAGCGTTATTTGCATCATATACCAAATTCTCTCCGGCAAGATCCCAGGCAATGGCATCAGCATAGTTTACATCACCCGTGGTGACACCATCCGAATAAGTAGGGTTATACAATGTGAATTTTTTCCATTCTTTACGCTCAAAGCTATATACGTAAACACTTTTATCCTGCGCAGTTGTTAAAGCGGCCAGTTTTTTCCCATCTCTGGAAATAGCCACATTGTCCCATATACCTTCGTCCGACACCACCGTTTCCTGTGCTGTACCTGTCAGTGTAATGGCGCGAATGTTCATATCCTTTGACACAAAATAGGCCACTTGCCCATTATCCGTCACACTTGGCTTATGTGTCGACCCTTCGTTAGATCGTTTCTTCACATCTGTTACCGAAGGATTGGTTTGGTATAGAATGTCATCATCGGATCCAATCACTAAAATGCCGTCTGCACCACTGTTCACAGGCAACTCGGTAGGTGTACTCGGTGTACTTGTTCCACCCGCAATACCCACTGCATCAAAAGCCTCGTTTACCGTTTTAACCTCGTTAGACCCTGCCTGATACAGGTCCGTAGCAGACTGTACCAATGCAAGACGTAAATCGATAAACTGAGATTTTCGGGTGAGATATTGCGTTAATGCCCTGTAATAAATCAGTTCTGATTTTTCTCTTCCTATTTTTGAAGCAACCAGGTAAAAGGCATAGTTGGGTATACCACTGTTGATGTGCACTCCGCCGTTATCCTGAGAAGTGTTTACATATTGAGCCATGGTTTTGGGTTGATATCCCCGTGTCCCACTTCCTCCCTGATTGGGGTTTGACATACTTCTCAAAGCGCCCGACGGGAAAGCTTGTGGCTTTACGACATCTTCTCCTACGGTCCAGTCATCCCGGTCAATTAATACACCAAAGACATCTGCCATGGATTCATTAATGGCACCCGATTGTCCCTGATAATCCAAATTTGCAGAATTTTGGATCACGCCATGCGTCATTTCATGACCGGCTACATCCAACCCACCAGCCAGCGACTTAAAAGCCGTACGACCTTTACCGTACCCCATAAACTGACCGTTCCAGAAAGCGTTGTCCATGCCCTGTCCATCTTCCTCATCCGCAATATTAATTACCGATATAATGGTACCACCACGCCCATTCAACGAATTCCTACGAAAGGTGTTCAGGAAATAATCATATGCCAAACCCGCATTCCGATGCGCAGATACTGCCGTGGCATTCCAACTGTTCCGATTCGAACTCACAATATGGCTCACTTCCATATTATCTCCGTAAGTATCGTTGGCATCAATAGTCCAGATTCCCCCCACAGGATTGTCTGGTAATTGAGAGCTTGCCCCGTTGTACATAGGTTTGGAAGCATCCATCATATATAGCGTATTGCCGATCTGATAGGTCCCAAAACTTCTTTCTACGTTATTCAAATCCCGGCTTGTTGATGTTACCGGACCATCCACGCCACAAGTATGATTGTACTTATCAAGAATGTCGCCCGTTTGTGCATCTACAAAATACTCCCAACGTTCAACAAAGTTGGGGTGAATCGTGACATGCCAGGTAAGCCGCGGATTTTGTATATTTTCCTGAGGATGATATATGACTAGCTCATGAGACGACTCCACAAAACGTTTTGTCAAAGCGTGCTTGGGTTGGTTAACAATTGCCTCCGCAGCCACATCTTTTATCGCCAGTTGTTCGGCCTTTTCTTTTGAAAGCTGAGGGGTTACTGAGGCATTGCTCTGCGGAAAGAAACGGCCATTCAACAAGCGCAGTGAATCTTTAACGGTATGCAAAACAATCTCACCTCCATATACCGGAATGTTTTTATAAACCTGTCTCATCCGGATATGCGTTTGATTCAAATCATCCGTTTCCGAAGCGGTTATTTCAAAATTTTCAGACGGATTGGTAAATGCGATGTCCGATTTGACCTGATTCAAAAAATCAAAAGCGGCTTTGCTGGCATTTACCCGCATACTGGCTCCTCCTTGTAGGGAAGCCCCTTTCTTATTTTCCAGCCATATCACCCGGCCTGCGGCATCCCGAATTACCGTGTGTTGAAGTTTGGCATTTCTTACACTCTGAAGCAATGCAGAAGTACCTACAAGGCGCCCGCCCTGCGGCGTTTTCGGAATAGCCACATCCTGGTATAAAAAAGTGGGTTTTGCTTCCTTCTGAACTCCTTTCTTCTTCCTTTCGAAACCCTTTTGGGCAAAAGAAGGCGCTATGGTGCAAACACTGAGCACGACAAGAACCGGTAGTATATGTTTTTTCATAGATGTATATAGTCAAATCCTATGTAAAGATATTGAAACGATGACAACAAAATTCTGATCCTGATTTAATTCCGGATACAATTACTTTTTGGGTTTTTCGTATACCCAGTATTCGAGAAATTGCTGATAAAACGTTGTGATTTTTTCGTCGGGTTGTTCATTCATCTTACTCCAAACCACCCTGTTTTCAATCGTATCCTTTTTAAATACGACAAACTTATAGGTATTGCCAGGATTGTTAAATGATGAATGTAAAGTAGATAAGCTATCGAAGGTGGTGATCCATTTTTCAGCACGTTTTTTCGTTTTAGCCTTGGTAAGCTTGAAAGGTTCGTTGAGTAACGCGCGGTGATATAGCTGCCCATTGTCCAGCAAACGATACTCTTCTTCATCGCCTGCAAAGCCTCCTCCATGCCCCAGAATTACGCTACGACCCTTGTGGGCGAGCGGGTCTACGGGCTTATGCGAGATACAAGATTGAAAGAGCAAAGATAAAATTAATCCATACTTTACCGTAGAAAGGATCATTGGAGCGATTTAGTTTAGTGGTGTACTCAGCAAATATGAATATTAAAATTCAATTCTGAAATACCCCACACATTGCTATGCCGATGAAGCCTCTGTTAACGCAAACCTTCTATCCAAGATTCCACAGTTGGCCCGGTGATATCAAAGAGTAAGCCAGGCAGTATACCGAGTAGCAGGGCAAGTATAGCCAATGGAATCAATAATCCTTTTTCACGAAGGGTTAGGTCGGTCAACGTCGACGTAGTATGGTGCTCCGTATTTTGATTCCTATACCAGAAAGATCCGAAAAACATACGTTGGTACGTCCAAAGAAAATAAGCCGCCGCCAAAACAATACCCAAGGTTGACAATGCAGGAATCCAAACCGGCATATTTTCAGATTGGAAAGCCCCCATTAACGTAAACAATTCACCCACAAAACCGGAAAAACCAGGCAATCCTAGTGATGCAAAGAAGGCGATACCGGTTAAAATGGTATACTGAGGCATGACCGTGATGAGACCTCTATAATTTTCGATCATACGGTCGTGGGTGCGGTCATAAATTACGCCAGCCAACAAAAACAGCATCGAAGAAAGTACCCCGTGACTCACCATTTGGTATATAGCCCCATTGATTCCCTCGGCCGTAAAAGCAGCAACACCTAGCAAAACAAAACCCATGTGAGAAACCGACGAATATGCGATCATCTTTTTAAGGTCATTTTGTCCCAAGGCATTAAAACCACCATATACAATGGAAATCATCCCCAACACACCCAAGGGAACGGTACTATACAATGCTTCGGCTGGGAAAAAGCCATCAACTATACGTATAAAACCATACCCCCCAATTTTCAAAAGTATACCTGGCAACACTACGGAAAGAGGTGTAGGCGCTTCCACGTGGGCATCGGGTAACCAGGTATGTACGGGTACCACGGGCAGTTTAACCGCAAAACCAATGAACAAGAACCAAAACGCCAGTAACCGAACCGGTACCCCGAATATGAATAAGTCGGAAGAGAAACTCAAAATAGACTCAGGTAGATAGTTTGCGGGATCTGCTAGATACGCAAAACGGAAGGTATGTACGAGTTGCTCAGGTGCAATCCTTCCTTCTGCAACCCATTGTTGTAATTGTAAAATGATATCACCTGTGGCAGGGTCTTCCAATCCGATCATGCCCACCACTCGTGCCGTTTCCAAAGGATCAATGGCTGAAAGGTACAGAGCGATCATGACAATCAGGATCAACAACGACCCGAAGAAAGTATATATAAAAAATTTCAGTGCGGCATATTCACGACGTGGCCCTCCCCAAAGACCGATAAGAAAGTACATGGGAAGCAGCATAAATTCAAAAAACAGATAAAACAAGAAGAAATCCTGTGCCAGGAAACACCCTATCACACTGCCACTCAACAACAAATAAAGTGCAAAGTACCCTCTGGTTTTCTTTTCTATATTCCATGAACTGACAACCCCCACAAACAATACGAGTACGGCCAGCAATATGAGCGGAAAGCTAATTCCATCTACCGCCAGGGCATAGTCGATAGATACAACGCCCAGGGAGCCAATGGGAAGTGTAATCCAGTCCACTGCTTCACTCAACTGAAATCCGGCTTGACTAAAATCATATAGCCCATACATCGTAACTGCTGCTAAAAACTCCACAATAAGGGTAACCAGCGCTATGAGTCTGAAATTTTGAGGACGACTATCCGGCCAGGCTGCCACGGCAAGGGCACCTAGTAGAGGAATAGCAATCAGCAGGGTAAGTATATGATCAATCATTATCAAAAACAGTTGACAAAGTGAAAAGACGAAGCACTTTGCCGGTTTAATAGTTTATATTAATATATCTTTTCAAAAAGCAACCAGCCACAGAATCAGCAAAAGCAGTCCGGTGATGGCCACTAAAAAATAGGATTGAATTTTACCATTTTGCAGGCTACGTACCGAATTACCCGCAACACGAACGGAAAATGTGGTAAACTTCACGCCTCCGTCTACAATGTTCCGATCAGCCCAGCTCACCAAATGTGCTACAACCACACTCCACTTACCTACAAAATCCACGAAGGAGTCAATCCAGTTTTTCTCAATTCTTTCACTCCATTTCGCAATCCATGCAAAAGGAGCGAGAAAGTAATTTTCGTTAGAAAAATTGCGCAGGAAAGCATATTTGCTCTCCACTGGCGCTTGCATCGGTGTAAATACCTCAAACGGATTCTCAGATTGAGAAGCCCTGTATGCCAGAAAAATAGAAACCAGCGTTACCAGTGTTGCTAAAATAGGCACCCAGCTTAAATGAACCGATTCCACCACGCCTATAAAGGATAAAAACCATCCCGAAGCCGCATCGAATGGATTATAGGAAAACCATACAAAAACCGAAAGCCCGGACAAAAGCACCATCGGTATCCACATAATGGCCGGCGACTCGTGCGGATGGACATGAGCCGAAGCGGAATAACGAGCTTCTCCAAAGAAAACCAGCCACAATTGACGAAACATATAATAGGCCGTTAATCCTGCCGAAAACAAAATCACCAACGGGAATAGATAGCCGAATATACCGTACTTTTCGGCCCACAAAAAGCCCTCCGTAATGATAGCGTCCTTGGAAAGAAATCCGGAAAAGAAGGGTAATCCTGCTAATGCCGAGGCGCAAATGAGAAAGCATATATACGTGATGGGAAGCGATTTCCGTAATCCACCCATGTTGCGCATATCCTGTGGATCAAAATTGATATTGGGCTGAGAAGGCGTTACCGCATGAATAACCGAACCTGCCGAAAGAAACAACCCCGCTTTAAAAAAGGCGTGTGTGGTTAGATGAAAAAATGCCATTTGCCAACTGCCCAAGCCAACTGCCATCACCATAAGTCCTAGTTGCGACATGGTTGAAAATGCCAAAACCCGCTTAATGTCCCATACACGCATCGCCTTAACAGCACCTATCAGCATGGTAATCATACCTATCAGGGTAATCACAAGTCGGGCGTCCCAAGTTAATAGAAACGATATACGTGCCAATAAGAAAATACCGGCAGCTACCATGGTGGCCGCGTGAATGAGCGCGGATACGGGCGTGGGACCCTCCATGGCGTCGGGTAGCCATCCAGACAATGGAAATTGAGCCGATTTACCGACACAGCCACCGAACAAACACAGGCCAATGGCTGTAAGTACTCCCGGACTAATACTACCTACCGTAACCGATAGCACCTCAAAGTCGGTAGAACCAATATAGTAAAAGAGCATTAAAATACCTGTCAGGAAGGCGGCATCCCCAATTCGGTTTAGCACAAATGCTTTTTGCGCCGCCCAAACCGGACGCGCTTTTTTGTACCAGAAACCAATCAATAAATAAGATGATAACCCTACCAGTTCCCAGAAAATGTACATGACGAGCAAATTGCCGGCTAATACAATCCCGAGCATAGAAAAAACAAACAGCTGTATAAATGCAAAATAACGATGCAGATTTTCATCGTCATGCAGATAAGAAACAGAATATAACTGCACAAGAAACGCCACAAAATGAACCACCATAAGCATGATGAAAGTGAGCGTATCGAAGCGGAAAGCTATTTCGATGGGAAAGGAGCCGACCATCAGCCAGTCAAATCGTACGGTATGCAAAACACCCGGCTCGGCGAAGTATGCGCTGATCGCCAATCCAACGGCCGTGATCAACGCGCCTGCGTATCCTGCCACCTGATTCAGTCCCTTACCTCCTAACCAAAACAAGAGAAATGCCACCAGTGGCAATCCCAAAAGAAAAGAAGCAGGTAATTGGTAAGCAGAATCGGGCATAGAGGTTACTATTCGTTAATGGGGCAAATATCCTGAATTCATAGCCGAATTCAAACAAACCTAGATTTCTATTTCACCCGCTTTATCAGATCCGTGTATCACCTTGAGCACTTCCTTGATATCATATGTACTGCGGTTGTACGAATTTCCTAATACAATGATGACCGCTTCGTCCTCCGGTGACACCCATAACATGGTATTATAGCCTTTCCACCAACCTCCGTGATAGATGGATTGCGGTGTATTGTCTTCCTTCGTATGCATCCGGAAGCCGTAGCCGTAATTCCGAATTCCTGGTCTTTCAAAACTTCGGGGTTTAAATGCTTCTTCAAGCAATTTTTTATCTAGCACCAATCCCTTCATCAATCCATTGTAGAAACGGTATATATCAGCAGCAGTAGAATACAAACCCTTATCACCCACTACATTGTCATAATAATCTTTTGGCAACATTCTACCAAATTGATGACCCACTGTTCTATTTTTAACGGCCACCGACGTGGTATCCGTAACCAAAAAAGTTTCGGACATTCCCAGCGGTGCCAGTACCTGATTGTGTAGATATTGTCCAAAAGCTTGTCCGGTTACTTTCTCAACTATACCAGCCAATACACAATAGTTGGTATTACAATAATTGAAAGAGCGGCCCGGTTTGTTATATGCCTGCGGCGTGGGGATCACCTTGGCGTACCAGTCGATTACCTCCATATTGGAAGGGAATTTTTTACCATGACGCACACTGTCTGGAAACGAATATATGTAATTCGGCAAACCGCTTCTGTGACTTAAAAGCTGATCTACTTTCACACCATGGTAAGGAAAGTCAGGAAAAAAGCGTTGAACAGAATCGTCTAGGCTAACTCTTCCCTCCTGAATGAGTTTGAGTATAGCTACCGCCGTGAACGGTTTAGAAAGGGATGCCAGCTGAAATCTGGACTCACTATTGAGCGAATCCTTTTCTTTTAAATGCGCAAATCCAAAAGAATTCTGATACAGGATTTGCCCTTTCTGCACCACCAACACATTTCCGTTAAAGCCTGCATTTCTTTTTCGCCTGAATATATCGGCAATTTCGGCCATCTTACGTGCCGTAGCAGAATCGGGATTTTTTATAATGATCGGGTCCAACTTAGCGGTGGCAGCCCTGTTAATTTCTACTATCTCACTTTCTGAGTCCCCTCTTCTCACAAGTCCCCAGGAAACTAAAAGTACAATTAGAATCCCCCCCATCACCAACCACACCTTCGGTTGCACTTGTTTAACAAAAGGCTTTAAGCCGTTAAATTTTCCCAACGTTTTGATCCTTAAATATAGCCTATACGAATACTACTTATTAAAAGTATTACAAATTAAGCTATCAAAACTTTACGGAACTAATACTTTGGCGTGTTGTTTTCTACCATTTTGCACCAAAGTAAGGACGTATATTCCTGATGAAAGTGGATAAAATGGAAGGATGTTTAAATAATTGGTTTGTAAATAACTTACATGAATCGGAATAGAAACCCCTCGAAGATCGAGGAGGGTTAGATCTGCACTTCCTGCAAAATTCTTAAGGATGGTAATCTGATCCCGGGCAGCGGGATTGGGGGCTACAATTAACTCCTGCGGGATATCGTCATAAATCACAACATCTCTAATGTGCGAATAGGTGAAATTTTCATCCTGATCCAGCATTTTGAGCCGGTAATAGCTCACACCTCGTAGGGGCATTTCATCTACAAAAGCATAATGCTTCTTTCCTTCTGTTGCTATGTGGGCTGCCACCGTCCCAATTTCCTTAAAAGAAACCATATCCGCACTACGTTCGATCTTAAATGCACGGCTATTATGCTCCCAACCCGTTTCCCAGTCGAGATGAACCTGTTTCTCATATACGCTTGCATCGAAAGAAGTGAGGTTGACGGGCAACACAAAGTTGTTTACTTTACCCGACACCACAATTTGATCAAAATACATTACCCCCAAATAGGTATCCGCATTTTTACCATAGATGCGAAAGGTAAGTCCATTGGATAAATTGGTATGGGCGAAGGGAACAACTACGTTATAGAAAACCCCATCCGTCGTGAGATGATACATCGATACATCCGAAGAAAAGCCGTCAAGCGAACTTCTTAAACTAACGTCCTTTGGACCGACAGGAGAACGTCTGACCCGAAAAGATACCGAAGAAATATCATATTCATACGTGTTGACGGCAAATGAAAATTCAAGATACTTGGGCACCGAAGTATTTTGCCAATACCTGGTTCCATAAGCGTAATCACCACCTCCCAAAGAATAATACATGACGGTAGGCAACGGGTGCGGCGTGGCACCATATAGGACGGCGGGAGTAGGGACGAAATTGCTGCTCGATGACGCGCCAGCCAAGGTTTGGTTCATCCCCCAAACAACCTGAAAATTTTGACTATAGGCGCGTAACGCAAAAAGCAGGACCACTGATAAAATCAGCGTGGACCTGCTTTTTAAGGTTTGGTAGTGTTTTTCCATCTTGCATATATTTAATTGCAAAACCAGTACACTACCCTATACGACGATTACAAAATAAAGTAACCTACTCAGTATCAATTAAAACTCAGCACTCTTTGGATAACGTGGGAAAGGTATAACATCACGAATGTTGGTCATACCGGTTACAAAAAGAACCAGACGTTCAAACCCTAATCCAAAGCCCGAATGCGGTGCCGTTCCAAACTGACGGGTTTCAAGATACCACCAGATGGTCTCCGGGTCAATACCCACTTCATGCACACGTTCCAATAATTTCTCGTAGTTATCCTCCCGCTGGCTACCTCCAATAATTTCACCAATACCCGGGAACAACACGTCCATAGCGCGAACCGTCTTGCCATCGTCATCCAATTTCATATAGAACGATTTGATCTCACGTGGGTAATTGGTCAAGATAACCGGTTTTTTGAAATGTTTCTCAACCAAATAGCGTTCGTGTTCACTGGAAAGATCTATACCCCAGCCTACCGGATACTGGAACTTTTTCTCTTTATGAGGCTTGGATTTCAATAGAATATCGATGGCCTCAGTATAGGTTAGTCTTTCAAATGGATTGTCTACAACAAAACGAAGCTTCTCCAACAATGGAAGAGAGCGTTCATTTTGCGGTTTACTTTTTTCTTCTTCCGCCAAGCGGTTCTGCAAGAAATTCAGATCATCCTGGCAATTTTCAAGCGCATAAGTAATCACCGTTTTAACAAAATCTTCCGCCAGATCCATATTATCTTCCAGCTCATAGAACGCCATTTCAGGCTCAATCATCCAGAACTCGGCCAGGTGACGGCTCGTATTTGAGTTTTCTGCACGGAAAGTAGGACCGAAAGTATAAATTTTGGAAAGTGCAAGAGCTCCAAGTTCCCCTTCCAACTGTCCAGAAACGGTTAGGTTCGCCTCACGTCCAAAGAAATCTTCTTTGTAGTTAATAGCTCCTTCTTCGGTTCTTGGCAATTTATCCAGATCCAACGTAGTCACCTTAAACATTTCACCCGCTCCTTCGGCATCCGAAGCCGTAATGATGGGGGTATGTAAATAGAAAAACCCTTTATCGTGGAAATATTTATTGATGGCGAATGCCAAAGTATGGCGGATCCGCAAAATAGCCCCGAATGTATTGGTACGTGGGCGCAAATGCGCGATTTCCCGCAAAAACTCTAAGGAATGTTTTTTAGGTTGAAGCGGATATACCTCCGGATCAGCCGTTCCGTATACATGGATATCCTCAATCTGAACCTCGGCAGCTTGTCCCGAACCCTGTGATTCAACCAGCTTTCCGGTAATTTTTAGACAAGAACCTGTGGTAACTGTTAGCAACAACTCGGCAGAAAACTGTCCGGGCTGTGCAACAGCCTGAATATTATTAATGGTTGATCCGTCGTTCAGTGCTATGAAAATAGCATTTTTACTTTCACGTTTTGTTCTTACCCAACCTTTAAGAGTAACGGATTGTGATTCCGGAGCTTGAAGCAATAAATCTTTGATCTGTAACGGTCCCATTGTTTTATTAAATATCTATACATTAACCTGCTAGCAGGCAACTTAATTTAGTGCAAAAATACAAAATAGCCCCCGAAAACCTATTCTGAAACCGGAACTAACTTTTCTACGTTTGTTTGCCATTGATATAACCTTAATTTTGTTTTCATCATCCGATAAAGCCATTTACGTTTTGACTAACCGAATCGCGACCTTCCTGTCAGTATTATTTCATCCGCTCATCATTACCACCTATTTGTTTGCGTTGCTGTTTTTGTTGACGCCCGACCTGGTTGGTGTAAGTGCGCTGGAGATGCCGGCTTTGGGCAGTTTACTCCTACTTATTTTCCTGAATACCTTCATTGCGCCATCTGTAATTATATACTATTTCCACCGTTTCGGCCTCATCAGTTCGCTGCATGTGGATAACCTGGCCGAACGTCGGCTCCCCTATCTTGCCACCATTATCATTTATGGCTTTGCAGCCTACTTATTTGGCTGGCGCCTACAACCCATTGGTGAACTGGCCCCGCAAATTGCCATCATTCTATCCGGGGTAACGGTTTCCCTTATTTTTGTCGGTTTTGTAAGCCTGTTCTGGAAAATCAGCGCCCATGCTACGGGTTTGGGTGGAGCCATTGGCATGCTTATAGCCTTGCTCATGCGTTTCCAGGAAGATGCTTTATTCAAACCTCTTTTACTCGTTGTTGTGGTAAGTGGTTTTGTGATGAGTGCAAGATTATACCTCAATGCGCACAGTCCTGCACAAATTGCAGCCGGTGCTTTGGGTGGTTGTGCGGTTGGCTTTGGTACCATATTTCTTTTTCTCTGAGGCAGCTTCGTCACTTTTGGAATTGGGTTTGAATGAGTACATTTAGCTACGGTTTAACCGCTCTTGAATCACCATTCACTCACTTCTCAATAAGCATGTTTCAAACCATCATTTTCGAAAACACGGACGGCATAGCCCGAATTACCCTAAACCGGCCCGAAGTACTACATGCGCTTAGTCCTGTGATGTTGCAGGAACTTCTGACCGCCTTACAACAAGCTGAAACCGATCCTACGGTTCGGGTGGTTCTACTTACCGCAGCAGGAAACAAAGCATTTTGCTCGGGTGCAGACCTGAAAGCCACAACAAACGCTGGTAAAAGTGCCGGGGAGTTGTTGGAAACCTATTATAACCCACTCATTTTGGCCATGCGTAATATTGCCAAACCGGTGGTATGTAAATTAAATGGACTTGCAGCCGGCGCCGGTGCCTCGCTTGCTTTGGCCTGTGACGTGGTCATTGCGCACGAACAGGTGTACCTCAGCCAAATTTTTGTCCGGATAGGTTTAATGCCCGATGCCGGTGCTACGTTTTTCCTGCCCAGACTAGTCGGGCTCGCGAAAGCATTTGAACTTGCTTCAACAGGTCGTCATGTATATGCCACGGAAGCCGCTCAAATAGGCCTGATCAGCCGGGTCGTACCGGAAACTGATCTGGACGCGGCTGTTGATGAAACGTTGGCCTATTATAAACAAGCCCCCACTGCCGCCATAGGGGCCATGAAGCAAGTACTAAACCAATCGATGCATTCCGATTTACAAACCTTGCTGCAATTGGAAGCCACCAACCAGAATATATTGAGTAGAACCGCTGATGCCACCGAGGGTATTCTGTCTTTTATGCAAAAAAGAAAGCCTGATTATCAGGGCAAATGAAAAAAGTTTTAAAATATTTCTTCCGGATGTTTGCTTTATAAAAAGTGATCACCTACCTTTGCAGTCCAATTAAGAATGTCGGTTTCGTAGCTCAATTGGATAGAGCACCTGACTACGGATCAGGAGGTTTGGGGTTCGAATCCCTACGAGACCACAAAGACTTAGCAAATTTGCTAAGTCTTTTTTTGTTATCACAGCATCAAAATATTACAAATTGGATAGAGCACCTGACTACGGATCAGGAAGTTTGGGCCGGGTGGCCGGCGCCAATCGGATCTCTACGAGACACAAAAATTTCAAAACCCGCTTTACAGCTTGTAAAGCGGGTTTTTATTTACTAACATTACTGCTCACACGAATTTAATGATGAGGATTATTCCGAATAAAAGGATAGGAAATCAGGTTATCGACTAATTACTTAAAGATAATTACCTCTCTGACCATTTGTCCACACTAATTTTCCTATCAAATATTTACAAATAATTGTGGTCAAATGATAAGTATTTAACTATGAAAAGGTATTCTGAATACGAAGATTCATTTATTTGGGACCTTTACAATGAAATTGTAATCCTTTTAGAAGATATGAGAAGAATCATGTTTTTAAAAGGATTAGAGGATTTGAACGAAAGAAGTATTCAGTATTTTGAAAATATCCGTCGTATATTCTATGACGAGAACAAGATTTTGGATACCGAAATGGTATTAACTGCAACCGCACGATGGCTTGCCATTATTCAACTATGCAAACCCAGTTATTTTTCAGTAGCTCAGGATTTTATAGCTTCAAAATTAAGTGATGATTCAGTATATTCTGACACTGAGATCCTTAATTACAATCGATTACTATCATTTATACTTTTAGGAAATGAAGAATTTCAGATCAATCCGCATGTGGAAAAATTTACCAATGTCAACAACATCGGCGATGTAATAGGTGACTTTTTCATAGAAAAGCAAGAAAACGATCCTATATCTCCCAAGACTCAGAACTCCGCAAAACTATTAATTTCCTACACATGGCTGGGAAAACGTGAAGAATTAAAAGATTTACATAATTCTCTCAGTAGTTACCTGAAACCTTGCGAGTTTGAAAGGTTCGTTAGCGTTTTCTCGGGCAAACTTCCTATCGATTTTGAACAACTAGAATGGACTGCAAATGCTAATGAACTCTTGTACTTCATTACTAAAATGATGGAATATGGACTAATTCCATTAGAGCCTAGGCTAAATTATACAAAAATTGATTCTTGCTTTACACTAGCTGGCCGGGAGCCGGTGGGGGACAAATGGAGGTTTCAAAAACAACGATTAGGAGAAATTAGTCAAAGTAGACGTGATAGCCTAGATGTGATTTTGAATTGTTTTATATAAGCTTTAATTATCACTCCACATTCAACAATGTGCTCTACAATAAACGAATGTTGAGTGTTTAAGAATGCCTGTATTATCAATTTTGACCTAGGAACATACTTAGGTCAAAACATGAAATCGTCAATTAAGAAACAAAAGGAAGCCAGACCAGAAAAGAAAGAAAATGAACTATCAATTGCCATTTTGATAGTCAAGATATTAGATTTGATGGAGAATTTTTACTTGCATTTTTTTAATACGTAAACCTCGTTGGTCGTAGTGTGAACACTACGACAAAAACAGATCTTACCGTTTGCAACGGTAAAACCTGCAAAAATCAATTTCGTTGCTCTGCTAGGCGACCGTTACAAACGGTCGAACATCATTAGTGCTCAGTGCAAAATTACTCTGCCGCACTACGAAGTAAAAAAGTATGCTGATGCTATAAGGACGGAACTCATTAAATGTATATTTGATACAAGGAGCGCTTACGGGATATTATACTTTATTCAGATATCAATTTTCTTATCATTGCCTCTTTTCCATTTTCAAATTGAACTAAGTTTAAACCCTTAGACAGATTCTCTATTTTGAGCTTGTTCATCCCGCTTTGTACTTGCTTACGCTCCGATCGGATCACTTTTCCGGATTGATCCAAAATAGAAATAACCCACTCTCCTTTTTCAACTGCAAACAAATCAACAAAGGCCTCACCTGACGAGGGATTAGGATATAATGGACCAACAACGTGTTGTTCAAAGGGACCACTAGAAATATGAATAATTTTTGAATGGCTAAACGTGTCGTCGGTATCAATCATTTTGAGACGATAATATGAATCACCATTCGGATGATTGTCTACAAATTCATAGGTTTTCAATGCAGCCAATACTTCTGAGCCAGGTGTCGAGCCAATGGTCTCGAAAGTCTTGCCATCTGGTGCTCTTTGCACTGCAAACCTGTCGAAGTTCACTTCTCCGGAGGTAATCCATTTCAACTGCACCTGATTATTGTTGAGCTTTTTGCCTGTAAAGGAAACCAAAGTTACGGGCATGGTAGGGACGGTATATTCAAAAGGCATGGTAGAGGAGCAAGATCCGCTAGCCGGCGTTATCATCACGTAGAGCGTAAGTGGTCCAGGTGGGAGATCCGTATTGGGTGTAAAAACATTGGAGGTTTGATCATAGGAACCTGCTGGTTGGGTTCCCTCCATGTCTAGAAAAATACCATTTATAGTTTCATCAACCTGGTTACCAAGCCTAAAGATAGGGTTCGCATTATCTGTAATGGAAATATGGTTGTTGGTAAAAGATCCAGCCAAGATTCCATATTTCACCACTCCATTATTTGTGAACCCAGTTGGAGTTGAGGTATGTTGTCCAAGTACGTACACGAAAGCGGAGTTTACGAAAGACTTAGAGTTGGTGGTCAGGACACCTAAAATCATTCGACCGCAGTTTATATTGGTGATGGTTCCATAATTCGATAATCCCTTTGGGGCATAGGTCAAGCCGGAATTGGTGAATGTGGAACTGTTGATGAAAAGTCCCCTTTGTCCCAAAGCATAAAAAAGTCCATGATTAATAAATACCCCCGGGTCATAAAACTGAAGGTCATTATCTCCATTCAGTGTAATACCACCATTGCCATAGTTGGTGACGGTGGCTGTACTAGGCATAAAATATACCAGAGCGTCTCCCACTGAAGTTATGCTCATAGATCCGTGATTGTGGATATTGGTGGTTGAAACGAGTGATATTCCATGTGGTCTCAAATCAGAAGGGAGTTGTGGTTTCTCCATGATAAAAGTCCCATAATTGGTAAGGGTGGCTGCTGAGATCGGGCTAAATTGCTTTGAATTGGCTATGTTTCTGGCAATATGTAAAGTAGCATTTTGATCTATTATTAATGAGGAACCCATTCTCATATCAATGTCATTGATTTTGGCCATGGTTCCGGCAAAAATTCTGGGAGCGTTGACTTCATTCCGAATCACTACGTCGTCACTTTCCGTTGGAACTCCGACCGGCGACCAATTGGTATCTATATTCCAGTCTGAGCTAGTCGCGCCAGTCCAGTCTTTGGTAACACCAAAAGCTTTAAAGCATAGAAGCTGAATAAAAAGAAGGGTGAAGAAATGTTTCATGGTTGAGCTGAATGATATGCCTACAAAGGTCATCTGCACATCCATTACGCTGTTAATACGAATCCCGCATTCTCTTGCTCATTTCCAGCAATGAAGTAAAAAATGCTTCTATTCGTGATTTAGAACATGATCTTCACTCATTTTTTAGCTAGTATTCTGAAGGGAGTTTTTTATACTTCTGATGAAATACTTTAGTAAAGTACGACAAGCTCTCGAAACCCGTTTGATAGGCGACTTCTGATACGGTTGCAGCTTTTTGTGAAAGTAGTTCAGCTGCTTTTTGGAGTCGGTACTCTCTAATAAATTCAACAGTGGTTAGGTTGGTGAGTGCCTTGAGTTTTCGGAGCAATTGGGATGAACTCATATTCATGATCTGAGCTAGTGACTCTACATCAAATTGACTACAACTATATTCCTGTTCAAGAGCTTCCTTTACTTTTTTAATAAATGGTGTTTCTAAACTCGATATTTCTGATGGCTGGATAGAATTCCTAAGAATTGATTGTGTGTAGTGTATTTTTAACTGCTCTCTAATTGCGATGAGATTCTTTACACGTGTTTTTACTTCGGCAGCATTAAATGGTTTGAGCAGATAATCATCAGCACCTAAATCTAAACCCTCCATCCGATCTTCTAACGTAGCTTTTGCGGTGAGCAAAATGACCGGAATGTGGCTGGTTTTTTCATTTGTTTTCAATAATTTACAAAATTCGAATCCATCCATAATCGGCATCATCAGGTCGCTGATTACAATATCAGGAATATTGGTCAGCGATAACTCAAGCCCCTCTTTGCCATTCGTCGCCTCAATAATCTGATAATCATTTTCAAAAATGGTTCGTAAGTATGCCCGCAAATCAGGATTATCGTCTACAATCAATAGAATATTTGCGTTTTGATCCAATTGTATCCCTTTTTGGTCAGAAGAAAGCAAGCCATGATCCCTCATTTGAAGCGGTACCGACTTGTCGTGAGAAATGGTGTAAATTTCGAACTGTAACTGCTCCATTGGCTCTTTCTCCATTGGAATTTTCAAAAAGAAAGATGTTCCGAAGCCCACTTGACTTTCTACACGAATCGTCCCCTGCATTAGATTAACCAACTCTTTCACCAAAGCGAGACCAATTCCTGTGCCTTCATAATTTCGTTTCATCGAATGATCTACCTGATAAAATCGTTCGAAGATTTTAGCCAGTTTTTCTTGTGCAATACCCACACCTGTATCTTTAAGAACAATACTGATATAGGATTCACGATACTCAATTTGAAGATCAACACGACCTTTACCTGGGGTGAATTTAAAGGCATTGGAAAGTAGATTCGTTAATATTTTTTCGATTTTATCTGCATCAAAAACGGTAAAAAAATGGGGCTCGTTTTGGTAAAATTGAAAGTCGATAGACAGACTTGCTGCATAAGATTCGAAGGAGCTGGCCAGGTATTGAATAAATTGAGCAAGATCGCCTTTGCGAACATCCAATTGCATTTCGCGGGCGTCCAACTTACTCAAGTCAAGCAACTGATTCATCAAGGTTAGTAATCTTAGGGCGTTACGTCGTATAGATGGCAGCATCTCTTCACGAGGATATTTCTTTTGAAGATCATCAATAGGACCAGCAATGAGGGTTAAAGGAGTACGAAACTCATGTGAAATGCTTGTGAAAAAGTTGGTCTTAAGCTGATCTAATTCAGCCAAACGCGCAGTTTCCTTTTCTTTGAAAATTATTTGTTTTTCAAGGATAGCCCTTTTTACTTGATTCCTATATACATCATAGAAAATGAAGCAAGCAATCAGTATATATAAAAGATAAGCCCACCAGGTAAGATAAAATGGCGTATTGATTCGAACCTTTAACGCAACGGGTTTACTCCATACTTCACCGTTGGCTGTACCCTGTACCCGAAAGGTATATTGGCCATAGGGGAGTTGAGCAAAATTGGCCATATGATTCGTGCCAGCCTCTACCCAATCCTGATCGATCCCCTCCAATTGGTATTTAAACCGGTTCTTTGATGCATTGGTGAAATCCATAAGCGCAAATTCAATAGAGACCTGATTTTGATCAAAATCCAAATCCAGTGCTGTCGTATATTCAAGAGCGTTTTTTAGGATATGGCTTTTGTCTCCCGCCTCAACGATCTGGTTATTGATTTTTAATCCCAGTATTTTCAGAATGGGAGTTTTTGAATCTTTTTGTAAGTCAGTAGGGCGAAAAGTCGTTATACCCTTTACTCCACCAAATAGAAGTTCGCCGGTAGAATCCCCAAAATATGAAGCAGTATTGAATTCATCGTCTTGCAAACCATCGGATTTATTGAAATTAGTGAATACAAACGTTTTGGGGTTCAGACAGGCAATCCCGCGGTTGGTACCCATCCACAAATTCCCGTCCCGACCAACCAAAACACCGTAAACTACTTTATTGGGTAAACCACGAGTTTCATTAAAGTGCTCAAAATTACCCGTCCGTTTATCCATTCGCTCTAAACCCCCACCCTTTGTACTTACCCAGAGATAATGATGAGGCAACAAGGGGTCATCAACCATACCTGATACCACATTTTCGCTTAAACTTTGCCGGTCTTTACTGTTGTTGATGGAAATTGAAAAGGTGGGATTAGAATAAAAATGATCCGCCTTAATGAGACCAGCCTGTGTACCAATCCAGAGGATTTTGCTCCCGTCTTCGTAGAGCGCCAATGTTTCTGTGAGCCCTCTGTTTTTAGGAATGATGGAATTGTAATTATAAGAAATGAACTGCCCTGTTAGTTGATCTAATTTTAACAAAATACCATTGACGTGCCCAATCCAAATATTCCCTGCATGGTCTTGTATCAGCTTCGCATTACGCTGATTCCCATAGTGACTGTCTAATAAAGGGAATGATTTAAGCAATTGCCATTTTACGGAATATTTTTGTAGAACAAGTCGTTGTCCGTTCCAGATTGTCAACCAAAAGTTTTGGTCGCGATCCTGAATCAAAGATTCGTGTTCCTGTTTCTTTTCGTACAGATTCCCTGGTAATCGCTGCCATCTATTTTCTGCTTTGATCAACTCGTAATAGTGATACGTCGGTCGAAAGTTTCCATGGAAATATACGTTCCCATGCGCACTTTGATATAAAGGCCCTGGTGATGCTTGTGGAAGAAATGATCTAAAGAATTGCGTGTATCGATTTAATTTAATAACTCCATAACCCTGATTACTGGCCCAAATGTTTGATTGTCTATCCAAATATATGTTACTAACGGGACCATATAATTTGGTGTCAGGATGTTCCGTGCTATGAAATCTATTGATGGCGTTACGTGGAAGAAATGACGTTGCAGTCAATTCCGAATAATCTTTTAGTATCCAAACGTTGCGATTAAAGCACACCGCTACACGCCCATCCCTTAAAAGGTTTAATCTCGGAACATCTTCTTTGGGTACAATAATCTTTTTGAGCGCATTCCCTTCCCAACTCATGATATAACCCAAACCAGTAGCCCAAAAACAGCCTTTTGAATCTTTCATGATAAAGACTGAGGTACCCAAATGCCTTTGTTGAGCTCTGAAACTCGCATCAAACTGATAGATAGACTGGGCATGAGGGCGTTCCAGCGCATGTCTGTCTGAAACAAAACGCGGTGTTTGTTTAGCATCAGATATGATAACCTTTTCAATTTTGATTCTTCCTGTCTGAGCGCTTAAATGGCTTGCTTCGATTTTGAAATACCTTCCGGCATGGCGTGTTATAACCCAAATAGAGCCATTTTCGTCCTCCTTTAAGTAATCAATTTCGTAGTTCCCTACCCCCTTTAGGTTTGAATCAGAAATGGAGATATGTGTAAACCGTTGCGTCTTGGGATCAAAAAGATTCAGGCCGTCCTTTTCAGTTCCAATCCAAATGCGTCCTTTACTATCTTCTAACAGTGCTGTACAAAAATTGCCCGATATACTTGTAGGGTTATACGGATCACGCGTAAAGACTTTGAAATTGTAACCATCATATCGATTCAGCCCATCTTTGGTGGCAAACCACATAAAGCCCTGTCTATCCTGAATCATGTCGTTCACCATTCCTTGCGATAGTCCGTCCGAAATCGTTAGCGACTGCCATGCATCTTGGCCATTACTCCCAAAAGAAATAGAAGTAAAGAAAACCAGCAAGATTTTGAGTCGTGTAGAGAAGGTCATAGGGCATACTACCGAATGAAAGTAACTTACTAGCTGCTAGAAAACTGGAAGGGCAATATAGCGGAGATTTATCATTAACTCGATAGCCGCATCGAAGTAATTAACGTGCACTTAAATTATTTCTCAAACCTCAGCTGGATGGTGAACGGGATGAAAAATAAAGCCCTAGGACATCGTATTGTAACCAAGAGGAGTATACCTCCATTCGCTTATTTCTCCTTTTTTAAATATCGTCAGGAGGATTCTTTTTTAATAGTGCATTACCATTGTTTTCATCCCGGCAGATTGGACCGAAATACATTTCCGTCAATGCTACGGAGATAAGTATTCTTGATTGCATAGCATTGAGGCCAGTGGCAGATGTTCTTCCTTACCTATGCTATTTATCAACGATTTAAATACAGCAACCTACCGTCATTGTCCTCCGTTAGTCGAAATGTACACACTTAGGCCAAAACATAAATTACCGGTTTGCAACCGTATAATCTTCAAAAATCAATTTCTTAACTCCTCTCGGCAGCCATTGCAAACGGCCGAACAACATTAGCACGCAGGGTAACATAACACGATACACAACGTACAGCGCAGCCTCCGCCGAAACTTGAAGTTAGTCGCATAATGAAGCCATGTCAGGTACCGAAGCAGCTTGAATCACCTTTTCAATCTGTGATAGCGTTACACGGTCGGTAGACAGCGCTAATTGGGGTAGGTTTTCGGTATTGAGCCAGGAAGCTTCCCCGGTTTCTAATGTTTCAGCTATCAGGGAACCTCCTGTTACCTGGCAAAGAATATACATTTTATAGACATACCAGGGCTGTGGGGGGTGGTCGTGCATCTTCTTATCAAAAACCGCGAGTAAGCGCATAGCCTTTACCTCCAGACCCGTTTCTTCCCAAACTTCCTTCTCGGCCACTTCAAAGGGTGTATAGCCAACATCTGCCCAACCACCGGGCAGACTCCACTTGTTATCATCCGCCTTTTCCTTTACCATCAACAACCGATTCTCCTCGTTCAGAACCACCGCTCTGATATCCACTTTGGGTGTTTGGTAACTTTGATCGGTATACATCAGCTTGACAATCGCTTCGGTAGGAACGTTGGCCATGTTGGCTAACATTTCCAAACCAATTGCTCTAATTTCCGCATACCGCTCTTTATCGTAATCATCCTGCGCATATAGCAGCCCGGTTTCAGCCAGGGCGTGGAGTCGCTGCGCAAAGCCCAGCCAGTTTGTACTGTTATTCATAGATCAATTCATTTCACGGATTACACGACATGGATTACCTACGGCCACAACATTGGCAGGGATGGATTTCGTAACCACGCTACCGGCACCAATCACCGTGTTTTTCCCGATGGTTACACCAGGGAGTATTATGGCGCCACCGCCAATCCACACGTTGTCTTCTATAGTCACCGGAAGTGCAAAAGTTCTGAAATAAGGAACCCCAGAATCTGCATCCCAGTTTTCAACAAGCCGTTCCGTCTGGCCCACGGGGTGTGTTGCCGTGTATATCTGCACATTGGATGCAATCAGTACATTATTCCCAATCCTAATTTTATTGCAATCGACGAAGGTGCAGTTGATCCCTATAATGACATTGTTCCCTACCGTAATGTGTTTTCCATAGTCGCAGTAAAAAGGTGTATCTACATTCACGTTTGTCCCCACTTTTTCGAAAAGCTGTTGTAACAGCTCTCGACGTTTATCAGACTCAGTACTGGTTGTCTGATTATAGTCTTTTGTAAGGCGTCTGGCGTTATGGATAATGGTTAAAAGTTCAGCGTCCGAAGATTTGAATAATTCCCCATCCAGGCATTTTTGCAATTCGGTCTTCATGTGAGATTGGTTCAGATAGTATAGCGACAAATTTAGAAGTCGTCTTTCACAAAAAAATTCATCTATATGAAAATCACACCTCCGCCCGAATACTACTAAGGTACTGCTGCGTCATGCCTAAATAGGAGGCTACAAATCTCAGATTAACCCGGTTAACCAGCCCGGGATTTTCCACCAAAAACTTCTCGTAACGTTCTTTGGCCGTAATCGATAACTGATCGAGGCGAAGCGTCTGCATTTTAAGTAGAACTTCCTGATGAATCACACGAGACCAGTTAGCGATCTCCATATTGTTTTCGTAAAAGTTATTTAAAATATCAATGGGCAAAGCATATAGCAGCGAATTCTCCAAAAGCTGTACATATTCAAAACCAGGCTTACGATGGTAGAGTGCATTTGAAGAAAATGTGATATCGCCCTCGGTACTAAACCAATTGGTAATTTCCTTGCCATCAATAAGTAAATAGGTGCGGGTACATCCCTGTTCGATAAAGTAGATAGAATTGTCTCTTACTTCTGGACGTGTTAGTATATGATACTTTGGAAGGCGAAGCGGAGTGCAATAGGCAAACAATTCCTTAGCCGAAGCATGAGAAACAGGATAGTACCGTCTCATACCCTTCAATGTATTTTCAAAATCTGAATCAGTCATTCACCCAACTTCTCTATTGATCACTATTGCGCTATAAACGTTGCAAATGATGTAAGATACAAACATAATTACTTAAAAGCTGTTCCGTAGGGATTGAGGATGATTATAACTGTTACCTATACTGGAATGCACCCCACCGTTGGAAAATTCTACTTAAAAAATAACGGTCCATTACCGTATATATAGATTCAATTTTTCTTTATCCAATACCCCGGCCATATTATATATTGTGGCGCACAACTTCAATTTGTAAAAATTCAACCTCCATCCATTAGGAAATGGTGCAACAACGTTTGCGACAATATGAAATTACTTCTCAATCTTTTATTGAATTTCACACTAAGCCACCCCACTGCACAAGCGGAATTTCACGTAACTACAACGGATTCCACAATACAAAAACAAACCTTTTCACCTCACATTATTCAAAATCAGGATAAAAACTTAGTGGCTCTAACTCCTGAACAATTACTTGCAGGACAAGTGGCGGGTATCCGGGTGACAGAAACAGTTGGATCTCCTGGTGGAGAGTTTTCTGTTAAAATCAGAGGTATCGCCAATTTGATGAATTCTAATGAACCGCTTTACAT
>CALGRQ010000432.1 GCA_937880795.1 uncultured Dyadobacter sp.
CCACCCATTAGATCAATATAATTTTGTACAATGTTCAATCCCAGGCCGGTACCTTGGGCATTTCCTGCATTGTGAGCCCTGAAGAACCGCTCAAATATATGATTTTGATCGGCTTTGGGGATGCCAATTCCTTGATCGCGAACTTCAATTTGAACGTCTTCTTCCGAGGATATAATATTAAAATAGATGTTTTTCCCCGCTTCGGAATATTTGATGGCATTCGAAAGCAGGTTGAAGAGTACGTTTCGGAGCAATTGCTTATCAAGCCAAACATTACCTTGCCCTAAATAGGTGAATAAAATTTGCTGTTCGTCTTTACACAGTCCCTTAATTTCTCCGATAAGCCCCTGGCAAAAAACTTCCAAATCAACCGACACGGGTATGGATTGTATACGGCCTTCTTCCAGTTTCCCAATGGATAAAAAGTCGTTGAGGATTTCTGTCAAATTGGTTACAGCCGATTTAATCCGCTGCACGTGCTTTTGGCGTTTGTCTTCATCTTCCGTTTTGGCATATCGGCCTATGAGCGAGGCAGACGACAAAATGGTAGCGAGCGGTGTCCGAAACTCATGAGAAGCAATGGTAACAAACTGACTTTTCATGTTGTTTAACTCCCGTTCTTTTTTCAAAGCCCGTATCACTTCTTCTTGCGATTCTTCGACCTTCTGAACGGCAGTAGCCAGTTCCTTGGTCCTTAGATTTACACGCTCTTCCAACTCGGCATTCAATTTTTGAATTTCAAGATTTGCCTCTATAATTCGGTTTTCCTGTTTTTTTCGTTCCGTAATATCAATTACAAAACTTACCACAAATTCTCCGTCGCTGGTTTTAAACGGGCTCAAACTTACTTCCACAGGAAACTCGGACCCGTCATGCCGGCGGGCGAAGAGATCCATTTGATGCCCCATACCACGTGCCTTGGGAGCATCGAGGTATTGATCCCGGTGCGAAACATGGTTCTTGGTATAACGGTGTGGAATCAGAGTCTCAATTTTTTTTCCAACGAGTTCTATATCACTATACCCAAAAAGCTCTCTTGCTTTTGGGTTTAACATCACTATTTCTCCACCTTTATTAACAACAACAATTCCTTCGGTTGCATGTTTAAAGAGGGCATCCAACATTTCAATATGGCGCGTCATCACCTTTGTATGAATTAATATATCATGATCGAACATACAAGGTAAAGGAGATAGGTGAAGGGAACAAGGTTTGGAGGATATTGACGACGGTTAATTTGCAATTTTGCTTACTTCTTGATGAAAAATAGCAGTATTCAAGATCTCCTGAGCCGGGTTTTAAGGCTCAGGAGTGGTCCGCATTGTTGATGATAAGATTAGACAGTTTGACTAAAAAGAGCTGATTGCGGCGCCTGGTCCCACAGCTTTGCATCGAATGCCATGCATACATTGCGAACAAAAGATTTTCCTTTCTCGGTGACCTGTAAATGATACGGTCTGATGGTCACCAGTTCGTCAAACTCCATTTCATCCAACCTTTCTAAGGCCTTATATATATCATCACAAACCTCGCTTTCATTTTTCCATGATGTTTCAAACTCAGTCATGATCCGCAAAATGTGGCGACGTAGGACGAGATCATCCTGCGTTAATTCATGTCCTTTAATGATCGGGAGCTCTCCGGCATTAATTCGTTTATAGTAGTCTTCAACTTTCTTTTCATTTTGAACATATCCATTCCAGCTATCGCTGATGGAGGAAGCCCCTAAACCAATCAGCAATTGGGTACGGGTATCGGTATAGCCCATGAAATTCCGGTGAAGGCGTTTTTCTTGCTGTGCCTTATACAATTCGTCCGAAGGCAGGGCGAAGTGATCCATGCCAATATCTTTGTAGCCTGCCAGTTCAAGAGCATTCCGGCCGGTTTCATAGATGGCCATTTTTTTATTCGGATCAGGCAAATCGAGCTCGGTGTAATTGCGTTGTCCCGGTTTTATCCACGGAACATGGGCGTAACTGTAAAATGCGATTCGATCGGGTTTTAGTTTAATCACCTTGAGCATGGTTTCCATCATGTAACAGGTCTTTTGTAACGGCAAGCCATATACAATGTCATAGTTTACGGATGTATAGCCAATTTCTCGTGCTTTATGGGTCAAATGTGCAATTTGGTCATAAGTTTGGTGTCTGTTGATGACGGCTAAAACTATGGGGTTGAAGTCTTGGACACCGATACTGATTCGACGGAAACCTACATCAAATAAGGACTGTAGGTGGGCATCGGTGGTATTACCAGGATGTGCTTCAAAACTAAATTGTGCTTTGGGATGTATGTCGGCAGACTGAGTGAGTCCGTTGATTAATCTTTTTAAATTACCGGGACTAAAAAATGTGGGCGTTCCTCCTCCCAAATGTATCTCTCGAATGATGGGCTTCTCTGCACCAAATATGGAAAGATACATTTCCCATTCTTTCAGTACCGCATTGATATATTTTGTTTCAACCGCATGGTTGATCGTGATTCGCGTATTACAGCCACAATAGGTACATAAACTTTCGCAAAAGGGAAGGTGCACGTACAAACTGATACCTTCTGTCTGATTTGAGACAGAAAATGCATTTTGAACAAGATCGCTCCACGCATTCTGGGTTGGAGGTGTTTTTTGCCAATAAGGAACGGTAGGGTAGCTTGTATAGCGGGGACCCGGCGTATTGTATTTAAATAGCAAATCCTTATCCATGTCAAAAGTGGTTTTGTTGTATTTTATTATGGATCAAAACTAGCGAGGTGAGCAACTTTAAAACATGACCGAGGTCAGTTAAAAAACTTACTGTTGTGGGGAAGTGAAAGCCGGAATTATGAACAAGGTGCTATACTGAATGTTGAACATTTCAGAATAGATTGATTATTAGTTTCTTATTGAATTCCGTTCTTATTTTCCATGACAAACCGTAATATTATCGGCTGGCGTGGAGGGGTTAATCGGATATTGAATGAGGAGCCCGCGTACGACAAGCCATATGCCTGCCGCTGCGATAATGATGGGGGTAAGCTTACGGATATAGGTTCTGAGGCTTGGTGTAAACCATTGTTTAAAGAATCCAACGGCCATCATCATAGGTAGCGTTCCTATACCAAAAAGCAACATATATAATCCGCTACCAGCCATACTGCCCGTTGCCATGGAGCTGATTAATGCCAGATATACCATACCGCATGGAAGTAATCCGTTGAAAATACCTAACAACAGCCAACCGTGCATGGAGCGGCTGTGCAGCAATTGACTCATTTTGCTTTTTACAAAATGGACTGCTCGTTGCCAAAATAGGGGCGTGTGGAAATGAGAATCCACGTGAGAAGGCCAGAAAACATAGGAGAGCATCAGAATTCCTGCAAAAATGGATAGATATCTCATATAGCCAATCCACGCCAATGAGGAACCAATGGTGCCGATCAAAAGGCCCAGCAGGGCATAAGTAAAAGCTCGTCCAAAATTGTAAAGCAGTAATCCCGCTAACTGTTGCAACCTGTTCCCTTTTTGTACGGGCAACGCAAGTGCGATGGGGCCGCCCATGCCAATACAATGGAAGCTGCTCATGAGCCCCATTGTAAAGGCCATATAGGGAAGAAAGGTTGTCATGCAGGAGATTATTTACTATTCATAACAATCACGTCCTCATTCCAGTAGGTGTCTGTCCCGTTTTTCCAGTCAATTTGCAGGCGATAACGCGCATTGGGAATTTTCGAAGCAGGTATAAATTGCTGGTTGTTTAATGAGGCAATTTCGAAACTACGGTCGTTTTTGTCGTTAGATGGACAGTACAATTTAATGGTTCCTTTAAGTTCAGGGTCCGTTGCAGTTTTAGGATATACAATGGTTAACCCTTCCTCATTGGCTGTCCATTGCAGTGGTTCAGCCAATGCTGTTGCTCGGTTTGTTTTATTCAGTTTTTCCTGAAACTTTGTTTCTTCGTCGTAGTACTGATCGGTAACCAGGTCAATTTTCTGGTTTACACTCATGGTGACCAATAAGAGTATCATGGCAACAAAACCTAGATACAATGCCGTGATCCCGGCTCCCCAATTGAATTTCATGGTGTTGTCTGTTTATAGTGATGAGCTGTTAGCAATGCGCTGCCAGCTTTTAGTAATTATGAATTAAATTTCGTTTGTTAAACGTAACATTGTTAAAAGTAGAGGGTGATTCTATTACCTAATGCTATACAGATGATTAATAATCAGTGCTGTATATTTTTGTTTACCTTAAACTAAAAACCCTTAATAACCTCTACTCGGTCGGTGCCATGAAGGTAGTTTCAAAGGTTTCCAACTTTTCGGTCCCTTGATATACCGACAGTTTTAACTTGGTTTTTCTGTTTTTTAACGCTGTTTTTGGTACAGTTATAAAGAGTGTTCCTTGTGACATGCCCGCGCCGTCGAGTGTAAGGTCAGGCGTGCCGGCGAAAGTAAGTTTGCCTTTAACACCATCCAACACCATTGTAGGTCTGATCACGTGATTGGTTTTGTTGAAAATTTTGAAGGTATACAAATTACTCACGGAACCGTCCTGGTTTTCTATATACTGACTACCCGGTGCGCGCAGTAGGGTCGTTTGTGTGTCGGACCGAGAAATCAGCAGATAGCCGAGCACCGAATAGAACCCAACCGTAGCGATGAGGTCCATAGTACCCTCGACGCCAATCACCGGCTC
>CALGRQ010000433.1 GCA_937880795.1 uncultured Dyadobacter sp.
GCAAATTTGAATATTTCGGAGGGGGCGTCCAAATCCAATTTGTCACGTGCAAGAGAAAAGTTGAGAGAAATGTTATCCAAAATTAAAGTTGATGAGTATGATAGAGTTACCAGATGACGAACTGGACAAGCTCTTCAAAAAATCAACTGAAGAGCTGGATCCCACCTATGAACCGGGCGATTGGAATGCGTTGAAAAGGCGATTGGATCAAGAAGATGGTAGGGATACCGCTGCCTGGATTCAAAAATGGTATCCGTTGGGTATTTTGCTGCTTCTCACCGCCGTGGGAATTTATTTTGGGATGAGGAACGGGAGCAAACTCGACACAAAAAAAGTAGCGACCGTATCTAAATCTGAGTCGTTGACGAAGAAAGGGGCTGAGCGAGCTTCGGAGTTGACTATATCGCATGCCAAGGATCAGGGGAAAAATGCTCCAACGGATACCCGGTCGCAACTAAATGGGCTAGGTATAGGATCTGGGGGAACCGATAGATGGGTCTCAACCAGAAAAAGTATTGACAAGGCGGGGCTTTCAAAGCCAATAGGAGAAAAACCTGTATTCGTGGAGAAAAATCAACCGTTGGTTGAGGAACGGTTGGCTACACAGTCGGTAGAACATCAGACTATTGGTAAAATTCATGAAAATGACGTCCATGAAAGTGAACATAGATTTGTGCCAGTTGGAAAAGATCAGAAATTATTGACGGAATTGCCGGTTCAGGCAGCAGGGGGTGAGACACTCCCGGGTGTAACAGATGGTGCGGAAAGAATGACCCTTTCGATTGAAGCATTGAAAAATTTACCGCTGGTTAAAACGAAGTATATGCCATTGCCTGAAATAGGGTATAACCAAGCAAGTAAGGAAGCGAAACAGGAAATCAGCCGGGATATTTCTCCTAAGTTGGCATTTCGGTTAGGCTATTCTCCCGACTTGTCGACGGTGGGATTGAAAGATTTTTCAAAGCCGGGGACGGCAGTTTCTATCTTGCTCGAATATGCCGTGAAGCCCCGGTGGTATGTTCAGACAGGAGTGGTACGCAGTGAGAAAATATATTCGGCACGGGCCGGTGCCTATGCATTGAATAAATATGTAACCGCCATTAATACGCCTTATTCTGTAGATGGGACTTGTTCGATGGTTGAAATACCGCTAGGCGTACGCTATGATTTCAAACAAGGTATAAGAGGACGTATATACGGTGGCGTTGGGGTGTCGTCCTATTACGTACAAAAGGAAAAATATATCTATAACTATAAAGAATACGTCCACGGGCAAGCGCCGGGGTGGAAGGGGAAAAGTGGTTGGTTTTGGCTGAGCCATACAACAGCTTCATTAGGTTATGAACATCGCATATCCAATAAACTATCCATTCTCGCTGAGCCGTATATCCTAATTCCCTTGAAAGGAGTAGGTTATGGAAAGGTCAATCTGGTGACCTCGAGTATATGGTTTTCGGTACGGTATACACCTACTTTTTACAAAAAGTAGTTCGAAATAATGACTTATTTGTTTCACCTGTTAATCCTATATGCACTATGGAAATGTTGAAAGAAGAAAGAATGAAAAGAGGTGCTTTCATTCGCAGCCTTGGTTTGAGCTCTTCGGCTTTGATGGCTTTTTATTGCTTGGGAACGATGACGTCCTGCGGTTCAAAAGATGAGGACGATCCAACGCCAGATCCGGGCAGCAACACCGGCATTTCGGGCACCTCAACGGGTGCAAATGTTAATTTTTCGATAGATCTGGGTCATAGTTCTTATGCCAAATTGAAAACAGCAGGGGCTTCAGAAATTATTGGTGATGTACTGGTTGCCTTCACAACGTCCAACGGCTATGTGGCTTTATCGAAAATATGCACCCACCAGGGTAATCCATTGCGGTATAGAAGCCAGCAAAACGATGTTTATTGCGACACACATTTTTCAGAATTTTCTTTAACCGGTGCGGTGGAGGCTGGGCCTGCTATCACGGCACTCAAAGTCTTCAAGTCGTCGCTTTCTGCTGATGGTAATACCTTAACTGTTAAGGCCTGATATTTCACCTCGTACGTACTATGAAATTATACCGCATATTGCTATTGCTGGTCATACCTGCTATGTCTCAGGCTCAAGACGATTTGCTGAATCAGTTGCAGAAAAGTGATAGTATACAAGCCTATCCAGTGACAGCAACATTTAAATCTACCCGAATTGTGAATGGACAGTCGGTGGAAACGATGAAACGGAAACATCTGGACTTTCGGATTTCTCATCGTTTTGGCAGGGTAAATTCAGGCGCCTATCAGTTCTTCGGGCTCGATCAGGCCACCATGCGCATGGGGTTTGAGTATGGTGTCACCGACCGGTTTATGGTTGGTGTGGGGCGAAGTACATCACAAAAGGTATATGACTTTTTTGGGAAGTATAAGCTCATTCAGCAAACATCAGGAGCGAAGCATATACCCGTTTCAGTTACCTTGTTTGGAGGAACAGGCCTGGCTACGGTTAATAGGGAACTGGAGTTTCAGGATAAAATATATTATACCGCACAAGTACTGATTGCACGAAAATTTGGAGAGCGTTTTTCGATGCAGGTTTCGCCCAGTTATTTATATAGGAACAAGTCTTTGGTAGTTGGGGACGACAAATTGTTGTGGGCGGTTGGCATTGGGGGGAGGTATAAACTATCCAAACGGGTTTCTGTTAATGCAGAATACTTTTGGACGGCACGCGAAAAAAATACACCCACGGCACCCTATTATGATTCCATGTCGGTGGGTGTCGATATAGAAACAGGGGGTCATGTTTTTCAACTGCATTTTACCAATTCTTTAGGCATGATCGAAAAGCAATTTATTGGAGAAACAACCGGTAGTTGGGGGAAAGGGGATATTCACTATGGTTTCAACATGTCACGGACATTTAGTTTTGATAGAAAAAATAGAAAGTCAGCACCTTAATCTGTTTCAGTATGAAAAGTTGGTTTGTACATGCTGTGTTTTACACAATGGTTGCCGTGGCTGTTAGCGGGGTAAAGGGTTTTGCTCAATCCACCCACTATACCACCAACAGTGGTATAGTTCGTTTTTCGTCTAAAACACCTCTGGAAAATATAGAAGCGGAAAATAAAAATGGCCAGGCTATTTTAAATACATCGACAGGAGAAATTGCGGTTCGGATGACCATGAAAAATTTCAATTTCCCTAACAAGCTTATGCAGGAGCATTTCAATGAGAATTATATGGAATCGGAGAAATTTCCTACGGGAACCTTTAGTGGAAAGGTAGAGACGAGCATCGATTATTCGCGAGATGGCCTATACGATGTAACCGCAACCGGCAAATTTACAGTGCATGGCGTCACAAAATCGAGATCGATACAGGGTAAAATGAATATAGCTTCTGGCAAAATAACCATTACTGCTGATTTTCAGGTGGCACTATCAGATCACAAAATTGAGGTTCCGCAAATCGTTTTTGTCAAAATAGCCCAGCAGATACAGGTGCAAGCGCAGTTCGTTTTAATGCCTGTAAATAAATAAGTTGTTAGAAAACATCGTTGCTACACCTGTCGTTGCCTATATCTGTTTCGGATGAATAGCACCGCTGGGGTCTCGATATAGGTCGTAACCACTATTGCCATGCCTATTATAATGGGTATGGTTAGAAGGATGGAGAGAGGGGTATCGAGCTCAAAATAGGTTTTAAAGATGCGAATCAGTTGCAGGCCTATATACTGATGCAGCAGGTATACACTGTATGAAATGCGGCCAAGAAATACGAGCGGTTGAACTTTGAGAAAAGTTAGTTTTTCCGCTAAGAATAGTACAAAGATTAAGTGGTAGATGATTATCAGTATAGCGTGTTCTTTGGGTGCTAAAATTTGCATGGTTCGGCCCCCTTTATCGCTGAGGTATATTGCAGAGGCAATGCAAAAGATGAGTACGAGTAAGTATGACCATGAAAATTGCTTGGCGTAAAACTTAAAAAATACAATTCCCGACAGGAATAATGGGAAATGGTTGATCAGCTGAAATTTTTGTAAGGCAAACCGATATAGATCAGGATAATAATTGCCAAAGTGATGAAACCCTAGGATGAAAAGGGTAAAGGCAACGCCAAGGGAAACAATGTTTTTTAATTGGTTGCTAACATATACTAGTAGAATCCATGTATAAAATAATAATTCTATGATGAGCGTCCAATACGAACCGTCCAGATCTTCTATCCCAAAGTAGCTTGGAAACATGGTTAGGTTGGCCAATATATTCACTACGGAAAAGGAGGCACGATCGCAAAAAAAGATAAAT
>CALGRQ010000434.1 GCA_937880795.1 uncultured Dyadobacter sp.
CCGGAACATTGCTCACTGCTGCTATCACGAAGTTATTAACTTTGTTTACATCCAATTTTCACAGAATCTATAAATGGGGAATACCCAATTGATATACAATGCGTTTAAAAGATTATCCTGCCATTATCCGCAAAGCCTGGGAAGGTTTTGATAACTCCATTGAGGTAAAGTTTGTTGAAGATATTAGTGCTAAGGTTTCCACCAACCACGTATTTAGGGTTACGCTCGACAACGACGATAAAGTGATTGCCAAGTTGTCCTACTTCGGGAAATATGAACATTTTAAGGAGGATCACCGCATTATTCAAACACTTTCAAATAACCTGCTATACCCTTATGAAAACGTTCTAGCGCGTTCTCTAATGAAGAATAACCAGGTATACACCTATCGGTACCAGGAAGATTTTGTAGACACGTGGGTTGTATTTTACAATCCCATACGAGCCATGAATCGTTTACCGAAACGACTGAATGAAGATCAGATCCGACAACTAGGTAAAGAAGCTGCTAAGTTTCATTTGGCAAGTTATCGGGCCGGAAAGTCCATTCCAAAATCATCGAAAAACCTGCGCACCGACATTCAGCACTTGTTGGATATTCTCGAAACTGAAAACGGCCAATACGAACACCGTGGCTATATTCATATCCTGAAAAAGCAATGCGATATCTTTCTTAAAAACATTCAACGGCTCAATGTGAGCGGTTTTGATCTTATGCCCGTTTTTGTAGACTGGAATATTGGAAACTTCTCGGTGACCGACGACCTCAAATTCTTTTCACGCTGGGATTACGACTGGTTTAGGGTTTCATCACGCATAATGGACTTTTACTTTTTCAGTCGCGTGGTATCCAATGTAGGAGACCGCACCGTGTTTAGCTATCTGATGAGCACCTTAACCGAGGATCGTTTTATGATTTTCCTGGAAGAATATCACAAAGTATATCCGCTCACCGAACGCGAAGTGCGCTTTATCAAGGAAGCTTATCGGTTCTTCATCTTGAATTATGTGATAAAATATGGCAAATATTTTTTCCACCGTTCTTACTGCACGAAATTGCAAAAAGAAGCCTATGAACTCTATTTCCCGGCAATTGAAGGTTTTGACGAAGAGAAAATACTCCGTCATTTGAATTTATAGATTTCTCAATCTCTGTCACTCCTAATACACCCAAACATATGATACTAGATAATTTCAAATCTGTAATGTCAAAGTACGATGTTATATTTTTTGATGCATTTGGCGTTCTAAAAACCTATAATGGTCTAATTCCCGGAATCGAAAATACGTTTGCCTACCTACGCGAAACCGGGAAAGATTTTTACGTAGTAACCAATGATGCCTCTCGAAGTCCCGAACAATTGGCAGCGTCGTATGTTAAATTGGGAATCAACGATGTAACACCCGATCGCATTATCTCATCGGGCATGCTTGCCCGCGAATACCTCAATCTAAAAGTTCGTAGTGGAACCGTTGCTTACCTCGGTACCGACAATTCGGCACATTATATAGGTACTTCTGAACTGAAAACCCTTTCTATACGAGAAATCAATTTAGATGACCTTGGCGATGTGAATGCGCTCGTGTTTTTGGATGATGAAGGTTTTGACTGGAATACCGACTTAACTAAAACATTGAACCTGCTACGCCGGCGAAATATACCTGTGATTGTTGCCAATACCGATAAAACATATCCAGCATCCAAAACCAGACTTTCTATTGCCGTGGGAGCTTTGGCCAAAATGATCGAAGATACCATTGGAAGGCAATTTATACGTTTCGGAAAGCCTGATGCCCAAATGTTTATATTTGCCTACCAACATATCAAAAACTACCCTAATGTGAGTAAAAGAAATATACTCATGGTAGGTGATACTTTACATACCGATATATTAGGTGGTAATAAGTTCGGATTAGATACTGCCTTGGTATTGACCGGTAATACACAAGCAGAAGATGCCGAAGTTCGGATTCGAAGTACAGGGATAATTCCAACCTATATATGCGTGTCTGCCGCAGTTGACTAAGCACCCATTTTAAAAGTATGTTTTCCTTAAATTTCAGATTAACTTGGTGAAATTTATAACCCTCTATATATCAGCACTCATCAACAACCTATAAACATGTTAGCTAAAACATACGGAAGTGCCGTTTATGGCGTCGACGCGACTATGATCACCATAGAGGTGACCGTGGGCCAGGGATTAGGTTTTTTTATGGTAGGCCTTGCGGATAGTGCTGTAAAAGAGAGCCAACAGCGGGTAGAAGCATCCCTCAAATTCTTTAATTACAAAATGCCCCGCCAAAAAGTCGTGGTGAATCTGGCACCCGCCGACATACGCAAAGAGGGTTCTGCTTACGATTTGCCCATTGCCCTATGTACCATGAAATCGTCGGAGCAACTATCCGGCGAAAAGAATCTGGAAGATTACGTGATCATGGGTGAACTTTCATTGGACGGCATCCTAAGGCCGATTAAAGGCGTGTTACCTATTGCCATTGAGGCTCGTAAGCAAGGTTTTAAAGGCTTTGTCCTCCCTGCCGAGAATGCGCACGAGGCAGCCATCGTAAATAACATAGACATCATACCGGTTGAGACACTAGAAGACGCCATCGGTTTTTTTGAAGGTACCAAGCAAATTGATCCGCTGATAATAGACACCCGAGACTTATTCTATACCAGCCAGAATGAATATGACGCTGACTTTGCACACGTGCAGGGTCAGGAAAATATTAAACGTGCGCTTGAAATAGCCGCAGCAGGAGGCCACAATGCCATTATGATTGGACCTCCGGGTGCGGGCAAAACCATGCTGGCCAAAAGGATCCCCAGCATATTACCTCCGCTTACGCTTCCGGAGTCTTTGGAAACCACTAAAATTCACTCCGTTGCCGGCAAATTAGGAAAACGTGCGACATTGGTATCCCGACGCCCATTTAGAGCTCCCCACCACTCCATTAGCGACGCAGCTTTGGTGGGAGGCGGTAGTTTTCCACAACCAGGTGAGATTTCTCTTGCACACAACGGGGTTTTATTTTTAGATGAACTCCCTGAATTTAAGCGAACCGTACTAGAAGTTATGCGGCAGCCCCTCGAAGAACGAAAAGTAAGTATTTCCAGAGCTAAAATGGCGGTTGAATTTCCCTCTAACTTTATGCTCATTGCCAGTATGAACCCATGCCCCTGTGGGTATTACAATCACCCCGAGAAAGAATGTGTTTGCGGGCCCGGTGTGGTGCAAAAATATCTCAATAAGATTAGCGGTCCATTGCTAGACCGTATAGATCTTCATGTGGAAGTTACACCGGTATCATTTGATCAAATTGCTTCCACCCGAAAGTCAGAAAGCAGCGAGCAAATAAGAACACGGGTGATTAAAGCCAGAGAGAAACAAACCGAACGGTTTAAAGACAGAAAGGAAATCTATTCCAATGCAATGATGCCCCCCGAAATGGTGAAAGAAGTATGTGTGATTGGTGACCCTGGAAAAGCATTGCTACGTACTGCGATGGATCGTCTTGGCCTTTCCGCGCGCGCATACGACCGTATCCTGAAAGTTTCCCGCACCATTGCCGATCTTGCCGACTCAGACGATATAAAAGTGGAACATCTGGCGGAAGCCATTCAGTACAGAAGCCTTGACCGCGAGAATTGGGCTGGTTAAATGGATCATTTTGTACTTTAAAAGTACTTATAGTGCCTGAAATACAATATTTTATTTTTTGATGTAGTAAAAATCAGCGTATTTGCATGGCTTGAAACACAAATCATTATCTTTGCGGCTCTTTCTAAAAAACAATAAAACATTAAAAACGTGAACGAAAATACTACGTTGATTTGGAACATCGTACTTACACTTGCAGTAGCGGTGTTATTCTTTTTGCATTTTTCGAATAAATCAGATGCTGGTTCAACAGTAGTTGATGGACAGGTCGTTCCCGGCCGCCGTACAGTTTATGTACAGGTTGACTCCCTTTTAACCAATTACGATTTCTTTAAAGAAACCAAGAAGGAACTTGAAAGCAAAAACTTCCAGTTGGAAAATGAATTGAATACAAAAGGAAGGTCACTGCAAAACGAAGTTGCGTTTTTCCAACAAAAAGCACAAACCATGACGCCTGAGCAAGCGCGCTCTACGGAAGCTCAATTGATGAAGAAACAGCAGGATTTGGTTGCTTACCGTGATCAGGCAGCTCAATCTCTAGCACGTGAGGAAGCCACAAAGAACGAGCAGCTATACAAAAACATTCGTAGCTATATCGAAAAATACAACAAAGAAAATGGCTATGAGTACGTACTTGGCTATTCATTAGGTGGTGGTATTCTTTTCGCTAATCCTTCTCTTGATGTTACTCAAAAAATCATTGAAGGCTTAAATAAAGAACACGCTGCAAACGGTGGTAGTGCAAAAGCAGATACAACTTCTAAGAAATAATTTCTGGGCATCATTGCCCACACCCTAACAAAAAACGAGGCTCTTATCCGAGAGTCTCGTTTTTTGTTTAGAGCAGTTTCATAAATGAACAGTCTCCCTCTTATCACTCTACCTCACTAGAATAATTACCTGAGACTAAAGAGAAATACTTTCAAAGATTATACACGTAGAATGGCGTTGTATACCATGCCTGTACAACAAAAAAAGGTACCGATATACTCAGCACCTTCCTTATATAACTTGTTATAGAATGGCTATACAGCAGACGAAGAAAGCTTCGCTCCTATATATTCGCGGTTCATTCTAGCAATGTTTTCTAAGCTGATTTCCTTAGGGCATTCAGCAGCGCAAGCACCAGTGTTGGTACAAGCTCCAAAACCTTCTGCATCCATTTGTGCTACCATTTTCTCAGCACGAATACTTCTTTCTGCCTGACCTTGCGGAAGCAATGCCAATTGAGAAATTTTAGCAGATACAAAAAGCATTGCAGATGCATTTTTACATGCTGCTACACACGCTCCGCAACCAATACAAGCGGCAGCTGAGAACGCGTCATCCGCATTTTCCTTTGCAATAGGCAAATTATTTGCATCCTGCGCATTACCCGTATTAACCGATACAAATCCTCCGGCAGCAATTACCCGGTCAAATCCATCACGATTTACAACCAAGTCCTTAATCACAGGAAATGCTTCTGCACGCCATGGCTCCACCACGATGGTATCCCCATCCTGGAACGAACGCATGTGTAACTGGCAGGTTGTTACCCCACGCAAAGGACCGTGAGGCTGCCCATTGATATACATCGAGCACATACCGCAAATTCCTTCGCGACAGTCATGATCGAATGCAACCGGCTCCGTTCCAGCTTCGATGAGTTGCTCGTTAAGAACATCAAACATTTCAAGGAAAGACATATCCGGAGACACGCCATCCAGGCTGTAATTTTCAAAACCTCCTTGTGTATTATTATTGCTTTGTCTCCAGACTTTAAGCTTAATATGCATGTTACCTGCACTCATTGTTCTAATAGTTAACGGTTAGCAATTAACCAATAATATTAATTAAGCGAATGGCCGTTAGCGATAGCCGGCGGCTGATCGCTAATTTTATTTATAACTTCTTTGGGCAATCTTAATGTTGTCGTAGATCAACTCTTCTTTGTGTAACTCCCAGTTTTCAACACCTTTGTGCTCCCAAGCTGAAACAAACATAAAGTTTTCGTCGTCACGCAATGCCTCACCTTCTTCTGTCTGGTGTTCCTCACGGAAGTGACCTCCACAAGACTCTTCACGCGTAAGTGCATCCAAGCACATCAGTTCTCCAAGCTCAATAAAGTCAGCCACACGTCCCGCTTTATCCAATTCAGGATTAAAGTCAGCAGCGTTACCCATTACTTTAACATCTTTCCAGAACTCTTCGCGAAGCGCCCGTATTTCAACGATCGCCTCTTTCAACCCTTTTTCATTACGAGCCATTCCACATTTTTCCCACATGATTTTACCCAGGCGGCGGTGGAATAATTCAGGAGATGTTTTACCCTGAATTTTAATCAGTTTATTAATTCTGTCCGTAACTTCTTTTTCAACCTTAATAAATTCAGGGTGATCCGTAGATATTTTACCTGTTCCAATTTCCTTAGAAAGGTAAGCACCGATTGTATAAGGAATTACAAAATATCCATCCGCAAGACCTTGCATCAAAGCAGACGCTCCCAAACGGTTAGCACCGTGATCAGAGAAATTCGCCTCTCCTAAGCAATATAGTCCAGGAACTGTTGTCATTAAGTTATAATCAACCCAAAGACCACCCATTGTGTAGTGCACCGCAGGATAAATACGCATAGGCACTTCGTATGGATCTTCTCCAGTGATTTGCTTATACATATCGAAAAGGTTTCCGTATTTCTCTTTTACTACCGCCTTACCCCATGCCACTATATCTTCATGCGAGGCATTGGAAACACTATTCTTATTCGCTACTCCTTGTCCGTAACGCTCAAACGCAGCAGAGAAATCAAGGAAAACGGCCAGTTTCGAAGTACCTACTCCATAACCCGCATCACATCTCTCTTTTGCAGCACGTGAAGCAATATCACGAGGAACCAAGTTACCAAATGCTGGGTAACGACGCTCTAGGTAGTAATCTCTTTCGTCCTCAGGAATTGCATTCCCGGCACGTGTATCATTCTTTTTCTTCGGTACCCAAATCCGTCCATCGTTACGAAGAGACTCAGACATCAAAGTCAATTTGGACTGGTGCTCTCCTGATACGGGAATACAGGTTGGGTGAATTTGTGTAAAGCAAGGGTTGCCAAAGAATGCACCACGTTTGTGCGCTTTCCATGCAGCCGTTACATTACTTCCCATGGCGTTGGTCGACAAGTAAAATACGTTTCCGTATCCACCAGTACAAAGCAATACAGCATGGCCACCATGTCTTTCAACTTCTCCTGTAATCAGGTTTCTTGCAATAATTCCGCGGCATTTGCCATCGATATTAACAACGTCAAGCATTTCGTGACGGTTGTACATCGTAACAGTACCCATACCAACCTGGCGTTGTAAACCAGAGTAGGCTCCTAACAATAACTGCTGACCAGTTTGTCCTGCCGCATAAAACGTACGTTGTACTTGAGTACCTCCAAAAGATCTATTG
>CALGRQ010000435.1 GCA_937880795.1 uncultured Dyadobacter sp.
TGGGCTTGGGTGTCATTTTTTAAAACTATTTATGATGTAATAATTACCTCAATACATTCGTTATAAAAATATAGAAAAAATTCTATATTCCCTAAAATACTAGCTTGGTTTAGGTATGATGTTATTTTTTGAATTCCTGTGTAGCTTAAAGTTGACTAGGAGAGTAGTAGAAAATAATATTCAGATTGAGATTTATTGACATACGGAAAATTCTGTCCTACGAGGTGTCAGAAGGGTTTTTGAAGGATTATGTTTACTTTTAATGAATTAGATTTAAGAAAATCATTGAAGAAAGTTTTTTTGTGAAAAGTTTAATTTGTTATTTTGCGGTATCAAAAAAGTGAAAATCAATATTTAGACGATAGATATATAAGAAATTAAAGATATAGTGTGTGTATAGTGTGAAACAGGGCATGGAAGTTTTTCTGTGCCTTTGTTTTTTCTAATCTCTTCGATTTTTATTTTCCCCTTTTATCTCTTCAATTCAAGCACTTGTAGTATAATTTTAGGATATCTTCAATAGACTTTGTAGTTGATTGTGTAGTCATTGCCGGGATTCGTTGCCTATTTTTTTGACTATGCAAGGATTTTACGAGATCCAGGTCAAATACATTCTCATAAACCAAACATTCCGGAGGCCTAGGCACTACATTGCTTGCAAAAACAACAAGTCCAGCATTTAATGCTTCGTGGATAGAAATGGAGTCGCCATCAGTGGTAGTATTTCGAATAAATGCGTGTGAATGGTGCAATATGCCGGCGAATATGTGGTCTTGAAAAAAGAATTGGACATTGGGTGGAATGGTCCTGCTAGCTTGAATGTGCTGCCAATACTTCTGAGACGGATCAGAAATAATGAGTAATGCCTCGGGGATCGTAGTAAATTTTTGAACAAGCTGGGATATTCCATAAATCTCCTGACCGTTTTTATCCCATGACAGATTGCTTGCATTGGTACAAAAAATATACTCAAACTGCTGTTGGTATTGACTTAAAGTAAGTCCAATTTCAGCGTCAACGGGATTATTTTGATGAGGAGCTATATATGAGGATATTTTTATTGTTCTTGAATTATGTCGCATGGCTATTGCCAAGCTCTCTTCATTTAGCACAATTGGTATATAACAGATACGACAAGTGAATAACACCATCATGTTTTTCATTGCGTTGTATCGTCCCAAATTTCCATGATATGTAATAATTAGTTTCTTTTTCGAGAATAAGCATAAGAAGGCAATCAGCATTTGAAAATATGCATTGGAAGTGTGTAGATGAATCACTGGGTGACTAAGGACTTCTCGGACAAGGACGGTGTATGACGTTTTTCCAAGATCTAGAAAATCATAATCATGGAATCCCCTATTTGTTAGGGCCTGTTGTAGCCGCAATACATGTATAGTTACTCCACCAACTGGTGGCGGTATTTTGCCCAATATTAAAATGCGTCTCATGTACATTTCAAATTACTTTTCTCAAATTTTTCAGGTAATTCCAGTCTTCGGAAGTTGGAATCCATAGTGCACCTATGCTTAACATGCGATTTGTATCGTATTTTATTTTAAGAAGATAGCATAGCCATGCACAAAATGAAGATATAAAGCTAGCAACGCACAGACCGCTTGCTCCATAAAGTGGACAGAGTAAGAAACTGCTTAACACGAGAATTACCAGAGACGTCAGCTGAAAGATTAGGGCAATTTGTTTTTTTCCTCTTGCTAATAAATGATGAATGAAGACGGATACCATACCATGAAAGAGTACATTTGGGATTAGTAATAGAAATAACTTCCAGCTTCCCGCATAGTCGTCTCCAAAGAAATAAAGAAATGGCTGCCTGCCAATCAGTATGGTGATTGTTAGCGAAATAATCAGTAGCAAATTGCCGAAGCGTAAAGATCGGACCAAGAAATTAATGTGAGGTTTGTCCGCCCCAGATTGGTTAAGAATAATGGGAGCCAAGGAGGCGTGTATGAAGAAATATGCCTCTGATAGGTTGGAGGCAAGAAAGTATTGACCTAGTTCCACAGCGCTTAGCGAATGGCTACCAATCAGTATGGCAAATCGGGATAAACCAAATTGAATGATGATAAGAGGCCACATTGCTATGGATAGATGGGTGAATTTGATAAAAAGTGAGCGAGAAAATTCAAAATGGAAATTTCTGAATCCTATTAATACGATACTGATTAAAACAGTTGTGAGCCAGGATGCCAGTTGAGCGACCACTACGATACGATTGTTCTCACTCATTTCAGAGGCGCTCAGTATGATGCTGACCTGTACACACAACGGAATAATTTGTGTGAGTGCATAATTGCGATATTGACTAAGCCCCAACAGATATATAGGCAACATCATGGATAGTAAAATGACCGGAAGAAAAAGATATAACTTTTTGAATAACTTGAAGGCAGCAAGGCTGCCTGGAAATTGCCAGGTCATTATTATTTCTTGAAAAGCATATATGATCAGAATATTGGCAATCCCGAGAACCCATGACGCCAGTAATATAAATGTCAATATTTGATTTTTGGAAAGAGGATTTTGGGAAATGATCAACTGTGTTGCTGGTACGGTGCCCATGGAACCCCAGCGAGATAGAATTGTAGCGAGATTTAATGCCGATCCGTATACACCGAGATCAGACGGACCAAGTAATCTCGCGGTGAGTATGCGACATATCAGCAGTAAAATCAAAGAAAATGCCTTTGACGCAAAGGTGATAGAAAATGAGCGGATAAAACTCATAATGCTGCATTTGGTTGAGCTCGGTAATAAATTCGTTCAAAACTGCCGGTATAGAAATACGTACAGATGAGCAGAATAGGTGCAATACAGTTGACGGTAACGCTTTTACTAGGTAAAATGACGAAGGTGCTACCTACGGTATGATTAAAAAGTAGAAAGAATAGTATCGATAAAAACAATGTATAATATTCGGCACCCCTAGTATGGAGGTATTTGATAAGACTTTGGATGAGTATGAAAAATAAGCAGTAGATGAAAATAATGCCCAAAATACCCTGTTCGGCCAGCAGGGTATACCAGAGGGAATGTGCTTCCCTGTACCCTGGTCCCAATATTTCAAAACTACCTATACCATGGCCCAAAATTGGTTTTTGCAAGAATAAATCGTAAGCAATTTCATGAATGTCTGTTCTGCCACTAATGTTTTCCAGGTGTTCCAGGAAGGGGAATGAACTTCCTATATCGGTAAACCGCAGTTGCCAGAAATAAAGTAAGTCTTGGGATTGTATAAAATTTAATAGGTTTTTACGAAATAGTAGGCTTAGAATGATGGGTAGACAAAGTACAGGGTACGGGATAAACCTGGCTGCCAGAACGCAAGTAATGCCGATATAGGGGATTACTAAAAGTATCGCACCCCTTGAAAACGATAAGACAATTACTGCGATGAAAGTCGCTAGCAATCCAATATTGAAGACAATAGAAGTACGATTGTGTATACAGTACAAGATTGAAAATGGCCATAAAAGTATAAAGTAGGCCATCGTAATATTGGTGTCTGCAATATTTCTGGTTACCAATAGGTTGTCGCTACCCCTATAACCTGCACTGACAACAATCAGTGCAAGCGTACCTGCTCCCAAGATGATAAAAATTAAGCATAGGTACTTTTCGAGCTCTTGTCGGAAGTCGATAGCCTCTGCAACAATGTCGAGATAGATAAGTACAAGTGGTATTGTTATCAAATAAAGAATAAATCCACCCAGGTAAATGTTTGCAAAATTGGGAGAAATAATAAGAAAGAGGGTATTAGATAATATCCAGAGAAGAAGGATACCTTGATGGCTCTGTGGCTTGGCTTGGTGGTGAAATAGGAAGTTTATTAGATATACATCTAAGATTATAAAGGGAATCAGGCGCCAAATGGAGTTGGCCCCACCCGGGAAGTCATATTTTTGGAATATTTGGATAAACTGTGTAAAAACAGGAATTGATAAAACGTGGAATAATTTGTGTTTCGAAGCGGTAAATAACGAAATGATGCAGTATAGGTAAAAGGCCAGTACCACGCTGGTTTGAAAAGTGTCTTGCCCAATAGTTAAAATGTCTGGAGCAAGTAAGCCCATGAGGTAAATCAAGCTCACCGCTACTAACATTCTGGTAACTATATTTTTGATTAGTTCAACCATTTTTGAATGTATTGAATGGTAGTTTGATTGGCCTGAGATATACATTTTTGAGGGTTGCGGATCTTTCTCAGGCGCTGGGGAGTATCTAGAAGGCTGTCCAATGTCTGAAACAGTTCCCATTTACTGTGAACGCGGTAATCTTGTTGGTAGGCATTGAACGCGGTTTGATGCGAGAACGAATAAAATCTTTTTACAGAATGACTGAATGGTAAATTAAGATTTCCATCGTAAGCAACCGATATGCATGGTGTGTTGGTAATTGCTGCCTCCAACCGGATAGTAGATGCCACCTGAATACACACATCACAAAGCCTGAGCATGCTTGCCAGAACCAACAATGAATCAAGGTCGGGGATGTATTTGAAGCGTTTTTCAGGTTTCCAGATTCTTATACAAGAGAGGTCGCTAAATAATGAATACAATAGCGGATCGTCTGCCGGATGAAAACGTAATAGAATAATTATGGAGGGGTGAAGTGCGGCATAGTCGGTGAGATGCCTGAGAATGTCGCACTGATTAGGGAAGTGTTTATGTGCGCTGGTTGTAAATAAAATAACCTTGCTGGCAGCCGGAATGTTTAGCGTACGTCGAAAATTTTCAGGCATGTATTTTCCGAATAATGGTTCCTGATAAATGTCGAATCGAGGAGAACCGTTAATAAAAACGTCAGCAGTGTCATTATAAATTTGATAAAATTGTTTGTATTCCTGCGCCATTTGCTGGTTCCAAACCAGTACGGAGTGATGGTTCGCGTTTATAACTCCTTTGGAAGTAAGGTTATCCCAGCTTATAATTATAGCGAGTGATCTGATGCCGGGGAGAGAATTAACAATGGTATTTTCCCGTATGTCTAATGGAGAAGTTGAAATGATACCATCGAAAGTGATGTGAATATTATTTGAAAAAATTCTTTTGGTTAAAGATATAATGCCCTTCCGAATCATTTGTAAAGTTACTTTGGATAGGCCCAGGCTCGATAGGATATACAAAATAGTAGTAATGAAACGAGCTTTCAGCCATGGCCGTTGCAAATCCCTTATTTTTTGCGTTTCAATTTTGAAATAATCGAAGTATATAGCCTTCTGAATTTGACGCAGAAGTTTAATTACTATATTTTCTGTGGGAAAGGTCAGCGGGAGTAAATCAACATGCATATGGAAGTGATCGTTAATAACGGTGATCTCTTTATTGCAAATGATATCAGACATTATATACAACTCATATCGATAGCTCAGGCGTTTGATCAATCCGCTGTGAATGACGTTCGTAGCAGCATATGGATTCGTGATCAGCATCAGTAAACGTTTTTTAGAGGTGTGCCCCATGTTGAGCGATGTTTTCCGTCAGTATCCAGTCATCGTTTGTGTCAATGTTAACATCGGGGGAGCCGTTATTCTGCAGTCCGATTAGCTTCTTTCCCAGGAGTATACCCTGGCGGATCAGGTCTATACGCGCAATATAAAGCTGACCGTCGCGATACCAGGTTTCGGGTAAATCCTGACGACGTGTTATAATTCGGCTCTCACCGGTGGACAAGGCCATATAACCATTCTTATTCTCGTATATCCAGTGAGGGTTGTATTTAGCGGGCACTGAGCGCACGGTTACCAAGCTATCAGCATCTTGGTGGGTAATGTAAAGAATTGCTTCATCGATCAAACCTTCTCGACGAAATGGACAGGTCGGTTGTAACAGACATATATAATCAAAGTACTGCCCCAATTGTTCGTAATGTTGCGTTACCTGTGATATAACCTCGATCATGGGAGTATGATCCAAAGCAAGTTCAGTTGGCCTTGTGAGTACTGTCTGAAATTCGGAATAAGGTTTGCACAGCATAGCTCCATTTTCATGATCGGTGGAAATAACAACCGTACTCAGCATTTTTGATTGGGCTGCGGATGCACAGGTATAATGAATGAGCGGTTTCCCTGCCAGCGATCGAAAGTTTTTGTTAGGAACCCCTTTCGATCCTGCTCGGGCAGGAATAATACCGAGGACACGGGGTAGATTAGTAGCCATAATGTAGAGGTGATATTGGTAAGTGAGATAGAATATCCGCTATATATGTACCAGCGTTCCCATTTCCGTAGATGGAGGCGGGTGGGTAATGACCATGCCCAATTTGGAATTTTATAGCTTCTAAAATAGAATGCGCATGATAGGGGACATCCAGTACATTATTGGCTCGTTCCCTTCCGTTTTGTCGGGTTCCAATATTCACCACAGGTATACCCATGCATGAACATTCTCTAATACCTACGCTAGAGTTACCAATTAAGCAGAGAGATTTTTTCAAAAGTATCAGGAACTGGTCCGCATCTAAGTTTTTTACAAATTGAATGCATGAATCAGGATTTTGTTCCTGGTATGACCATAGTGTACTGGATAGCTCTTGTGTTCCAATATCCGCGTTAGGCCAGAACCATAGAGTAGGCAATTGAAGGGCTTCCAGGGCAGATAATGTCTCCTGTACTTGTTTCTGAGCATCGGGGTATTCGGTAGTGACAGGATGCTGCATCACTACCACAAAACCCGCGTTAAGGTCTATTTTTTTTAGCCCGCCTTCGGGGGTAATAAAGGGTGTATTATACTGATCGCTGGTTGAAAGAATATTTAGTGCTATATCTATGGAAGGACAGCCGGTATTAAAAACTTGGTTCGATTTTGCACCTAATTCTATGACTCTATTGTGCGCGCTTTCTGTGGCGACAAAATGATAATCTGCCAGTTGCGTAACAGCATTTCTAATACGGTTATCAATATTACCTGAGACTTCGCCGCCCTGGATATGCACCAGTGGTATATTTAAAAGAGAAGCGGCCAGTGCAGTGGCGATGGTCTCGAACCTATCGGCAATTGTTACAACGAGATCAGGGGTGTGATGTTTGAAAAAACCTGTTACGTCGATCATCGACTGAGATATCGTAGCAACCGGATCTGACTCGTGAACATTGGAGAAAGTTGCCATCATGTTGAATCCATCAGAGGCTACTTGTTCGATTATGGAACCATATTTATCCATCGTGGCACTTCCGCTCAACACCAGTTGCAGCGTGAGGTGGGGATGTTGATGTATAACTGTCAACGCAGTTTTTATTCTACTATAACTGGCTCTGGCAGTAACTACCACACATATTTTACGTTTCATAGGATATCTTGTTCAGTAAGAAACGCCCATTTTTCTAGTGTGCGACTTAGTTTTTTTCCGATTACCTGCTCAAAACTGTGGGCTGGCAATCCCATTTCCTTAGGCTTTTTTGACTCCAAATCGTCTCGTTGCAGTATATGGCCAGCAGGTAAATGCTTGTTAACGGAAAGCGATTTTTCGAAAATGTTTTTTACCTGACTATGGCTGTCGATCACCGTTTTGTCAATAGGATGAGCTAGTGCTATTTCAATTTCTCTAATTCCCTTCGTCAAAAGTTTTACCTGATCTATATTGAGCGAAGAGGTAGAGTCCGGTCCGTAGCTGCGCTGGTCGAAGGTTACATGAAATTCCAAAATTTTAGCTCCCAATGAAGTGGCAGCAAGGCAAGCATAAATGTCCCCTGAATGATCCGAAAAACCAACCGGTACCTGATATCGCTCACGTAACTTTTCAATTTGATTCAATCCCCATAAACTTGCCGGTGCCGGGTAGGAAGACGAACATTGCAACAGTGAAAAGCGAGATTGCTTTGCTTTTAGAAATTTTGTGGTCATATCGAGCTCGTTCAGTGAACTCATGCCTGTTGAAATGATCAATTCCTTACTGGTGGCCGCAATTTTGTC
>CALGRQ010000436.1 GCA_937880795.1 uncultured Dyadobacter sp.
GGGACGTAGTGTTCAGAAGATCGCTCATGTGGCGTCCTTTAAATTACCCGAAAAGGGAGGTGACTGGATTGCCTATCAGTTAGACTTACCGGCGGGGCCCAAGGTAAAAAAGGATTCAACAGCCAAAGTCGTCAAAAGTCCTAAAAAGGAAAGCGATGAAAATGGCTATCGTTTGGTAGTTAGAAATCTTAAAACCGGTAAGGAGGAGACCTTTCCGTATGTGAAGGAATATACGGTTTCAGAAGATGGTAAATGGCTGAGCTTTGCTTCCACCGGGAATGATTCTACCACAAAAGCGGGTGTGTATGTGTGGGAGGCTGTTTCTCAGTCGGCTCGGTTGATTCATGAAGGATTAAGTAAACATCAGTTTACCAAATTGACACTTTCAAAATCGGCCGATCAACTGGCATTTGTAGCAGACCTGGACACCAATGCGAAAACACAGGTACGGCTTCCAAAACTATATTACTGGAAAAATGGTATAGAAAAGGCACAGCAAATTGCCGATGAGAGTAATCAGCCTGGACAAACAGGCTGGTTGGTGAGTGCCCACCGTGCACCGGAGTTCTCTAAGGATGGAACTAAACTATATTTTGGCACCAACCCTAAGCCAGTAGTGGCAGACACAACCCTTCTTCCGGAAGAAATTGTAAATGTCGAAGTTTGGCATTGGCGCGATAAGCAATTACAAACACGTCAAAAGGTGAATGCTGATCAGGATAAAAAACGATCTCATTTGGCTGTATACCATATTGGTGGCAAGAAATTGGTGCAACTCGGTAACGAATCTCTGACCAGAACACAACTTGTCAATGAAGGTAATGCTGATTTTATTCTCGCTACTTCTGATACAAAATATTCATACGCCCATTGGGATTGGAACCCCAAGGTGGATGCTTACCTGATCAACTTAAAAGACGGGTCACAAAAGCTGATTAAAGAAAAACTCGAAGGTAATGTGCAAATGTCGCCCGAAGGAAAATATGCATATTGGTTTTCGAACCCCGATACTTCCTGGTTTGCATATGATGTGGCCAAGGAACAGTTGATTAGGCTGACTACCAATGCACCAGTGAAATTTGCAGACGAGCAAGACGATCATCCCGATTTTCCGGATCCATATGGCATTGCCGGGTGGACTAAGGGTGATGAGAGCATATTGATCAACGATCGTTACGATATATGGGAAGTGTTTCCGACAGACCCACAATCACTCAAAAAATTAACCAACGGACGTGCTGAAAAGCGTAAATACCGGTACCAAAAGTTGGATTCAGAGGAGCGTAATATCGACCGGTCGCAACCGTTTTTACTATCTGCGTTTCATGAAACTACCAAGCAAGAGGGTTATTACCGCCTGCATAACAATGGTACGATTACTAAATTACATGAGGGTGATTTCAAAGTAGGCAGCGCTGTTTTGAAGGCAAAAAATGGAAGCCAGATTCTATTTACGAAGGAGAATTTTCAAAACTATCCAGACTATTATCTGACTGATTCCGATTTTAAAAAGGTTTCCAAAATCACCAATACCAATCCGCAACAGCAGCAGTATAGCTGGGGTTCGGTGGAGCTGGTGAAATGGATGGCTGGGGATGGCACACCGTTGCAAGGACTTCTATATAAACCGGAAAACTTTGACCCGAAGAAGAAGTACCCAATGATGGTTTATTACTACGAAAAGAATTCAGATAATTTACATGCACATATTGTCCCTAAACCGATCCGGTCGTATGTAAATTTTAGCTATTTCGCGAGTAACGGGTATCTTGTATTTGTTCCGGATATCTACTACCAGATCGGGTATCCAGGCCAAAGTGCATACAACTGTTTAATTCCCGGCGTGATCAGCCAAATTGATAAAGGATTTGTGGATCGTGACCGTATCGGTATTTCTGGCCATAGTTGGGGTGGATATCAAACGGCTTATCTTATTACACAAACCAATTTATTCCGTGCTGCCGAAGCCGGTGCACCGGTTTCCAATATGACGAGTGCATATGGAGGTGTTCGCTGGGATACGGGTTTGATCCGTCAGGCTCAGTACGAAAAGACACAAAGCCGTATTGGTGGAACGCTATGGGAAAAACCCATGCAGTTTATCGAAAACTCACCGTTGTTTTATGCGCCCAAAATACAAACGCCGCTATTGATGATGCACAACGACGATGATGGTGCCGTGCCTTGGTATCAGGGAATTGAGTTTTATATGGCATTGAAAAGACTGGATAAACCTGTTTGGATGCTTAACTATAATGGCGAAAAGCACGGTTTGGGAAAACGCCAGAATATGAAGGATTTTGCCATTCGGTTGTATCAATATTTTGATTATTACCTCAAAGATGCGCCTCAACCTGCATGGTTGGAAGAAGGTTTACCCTATATTGAAAAAGGGATTAATCAACATCTTGAACCGTTGAAAAAATGACATAAAAATGGGGCTGTTTTCAATCAAAGACAGCCCCATTTTTTTTGTATAGATTACTCGACCACTTTCACCCCCACATATGAACCTTGTGCTCCGGAGGTATACACGCGGTGGCGGGCACTTTGAAAATCATTTTCAGAAGCCTTATAGATATTTACAAATTTTTGAGGATTACGATCCACCAGCGGGAACCAGCTGCTCTGTACTTGCACCATGATCTTGTGTCCTTTTTTAAACCGATGTGCCGCATCCTGCATATCAAACTTTACATTTTCAATCTGATTAGGAACCATAGGTTCGGGCTTGGAGAAGCTTTTTCGGAATTTAGCGCGCATCACTTCCCCACGTACCAGCAACTGGAAGCCCCCCATTTTCAGGTTTGGGTTAACGGGGCTATCGTTGGGAGCATCACCTGGATATACGTCAATCAGCTTCACAATAAAATCTGCATCCGTTCCTGTGGTGGATACGTGCAGGTCGGCAAATACATTTCCGGATATGGTTACGTCCTCTGTCAATACCTCGGATTCATAGACCAGTACGTCGGGGCGCGATGCCGCAAACCGTTGATCCTCATACATAAAGTCACTACCACGAACAATACGAATTTCCGAAGTAAATGGTACTGGTTTGGCCGGATCACTCGTAAATTCATGGAATGACGGCTTTACACCCACTTGGGTGATTGACATCGTTGGAGAAAAAGATAAAGATCCGTCGGGATGAAAATACAGTTTTTTATCCACGGTATTCTTAGGAGGCCATTGGTCATATTTTCGCCATTCATTGGCTCCAGTTTCAAAAATGTATGCTTTGGGAAGTGCATGTACCTTCGCATCTTTTAAATAGTGATTATAGAAAGGAAGCTCGATTTCCTGCTGATAAAAATTACTGGTTTTAGCTCCAAACCGGATATTCCCCAGCGACTCACCGGTTCCACGTGCCCAGCCTCCATGAATCCAGGGCCCCATTACCAGCAGATTTTCGGATTTGGGTTGATGGGCCTCAATGCCTGCGAAGGTTTTAAGCGGACCGTATAAATCTTCCTGATCAAACCATCCGCCCACCACCATCACAGCGGGTTTGACGTCTTTAAGATGAGGGACCGGAGTCCGCGATTCCCAGAAGGTATCATATACTTCATGTTCCATCAGCTGATTCCAGATCTTATTTTGACCCTTTAATATATGGGCATTGATATTTTTGATCGGTCCCAGCTTTTTGTAAAACGCATAGGAGTCTGGCGTGCCATAGTCTGAAAAACCAGGCGTACCCTTGGTGGTTGGAAGAGGCCTTGGAGCCCCGAAAGAGGATATGAAAGAGAAACTACCCATGAGGAAAAAGGCACCAGTCGGTAACAGGGGCTTGGGGCGAAGCCACTTTTACCGCGGGGTGAGCCTCTATGGCTGTCATGGTGGCATAAAATCCGGGAGCTGAAATTCCCCAGGTGCCTACCCTACCGCTGTTTCCATTGACGTTTTTTAACAACCATTCCACGGTGTCATAAGTGTCCGAGGTTTCGTCAATATCCTTATTGGATTTTTTATGAGGTATATACGGTCTGCATGCTTCAAATTCACCTTCCGACATGTATTTACCTCGAACATCTTGATATACTATAATATATCCGTCTTTGGCAAAATGCATACTTGGTCCAATGCTCGATTTAAAAAGAGAATCGCCATATGGTGCTACGCTATAAGGTGTCCGGTTGAGCAGTATGGGGTACTTTTTATTTTCCGTGGCGTCTTTGGGAATATAAATGGAGGTAAACAGTTTGATCCCGTCACGCATGGGAATCTGCCGTTCGATCTTGTGATAGTGTTGACGGATATATACCGAATCTTCATTAATCTTAGGTTGCGCATAGAGGGTTACCGAAAAGATCATCATTAAAAAGATCCATAATCCAGACTGATAAGGACGAAGTAGCATAGGTTTTTATATAGGCTGAAAAATTTGTGATGTCTCTGGCAATTTACAGACTTCATGGTTTTAAACCATTAGAACCACGATTTACACGGTTAAATTAATTCCATACCAACAGTATTTTTCTAAAAAATGCACTTTTTGACTCATTGATATGATATCACCTTGACCTGAAAAAATACTAAACCATGGCTAACTTTAATATAGATGCAAGATCCCAACAAACCTTTGACGCAATTGTAGTTGGTACGGGTATAAGTGGCGGCTGGGCAGCCAAAGAGCTGACAGAAAAAGGATTAAAGACCCTTGTTTTAGATCGGGGAAAGGATGTGAAGCATATCGTGGATTATCCGACAACGAATATGCAGCCTTGGGAATTTGAGCACCTCGGTCAACCCTCCCTTGCGATACGAGAACAGAATCCTATTGCTAGTAAGCATTATATTTTTAAGGAAGATGCCATGCACTTTGTCGTGAAAGATGCACATCATCCATATATACAGGATAAACCTTTCGATTGGATGCGGGGCTACCAGGTGGGTGGACGTTCGTTGCTGTGGGCACGGCAGGCCCAGCGTTGGTCGGATTACGACTTTGATGGGCCCGCACGGGACGGTTTTGCCGTGGATTGGCCTATACGTTATGCCGACATTGCGCCTTGGTATAGTTATGTAGAGAAGTTTGCGGGTATTTCCGGAAATCGGGACGGTTTACCGCAGCTGCCCGATGGCGAGTTTTTACCACCGCATGAATTAAACTGTGTAGAAAAGCATTTTAGCAGTGCAACTGCTAAAAACTATAATAATACTCGCCCGATCATCAT
>CALGRQ010000437.1 GCA_937880795.1 uncultured Dyadobacter sp.
ACCATGAAAGATATTTAGCCACCCATATCGAGTCCTGATAGGCGGGGCGCCTGGCCCGATCTTAGCCTGGAATGCGCTCGGCCCGTGACCGCTTCTCATGACTACATCCCCGATTTCCCATGGTCCGGTAGGACCTGGTGCGAAACCTGCGCATATTTCTGCAAATGAGCCGCCGGTGTGACCGGAGCCCGAGGTTTCCCTTCCTTTATCATTGGGACGAAGCAAGGCTATCCATCTTTTATTTCTATCCGGTTCAGGGAATATAACCACATTGCGCATATCCTGTTGGGAAATTGGGCCATAGCGAACAACAGTCTTGAAGTCTTTGGTTACAGCTATCATCACCTTGACCCGGTCAGGAATCTGTTCGTGGTAGGCACTGTAAGTCAATACATATAAGCCGCTCCCAACCGGATTGACCCGAATATCTTCCACCCCGCCGGCCTCAGATTCAATAACCGAATTTATGGCTACGCCTTCAGCATATAGATCATTCTCGGTCGCAGGCAATAAAAATGGCCTGGGGTCTACCGTCCAACCATCCAGGCCATTATCACTTACAGCTTTGCCTACCACACTACGGCCATCAGCAATGTGGGAACGAAAAAGCATTATGGTTTGATTCTGACCATTCGCATCTGTCACTTTTGCCATTCCCGCATTATGAACCGTGTAGGTATATAAACGGCTGTCTGTACCCCAAACCTTATTGACGTCATGGCATGTTAATATTGGGTTGCCAGGGTAGCGTAAAACCGGTTCATTAACAGTTACTGTTCCCTCAAATCCATTTAACGCAACATGTGCCTCGGTACGGCCCATTTCAATTCTCCTTATTACATTGCGGTATAATTAGTAGATTATGCAAATCCGGAAACCGAAATTCAACCATTTTGACAGAATGTTAAGTATCCTCATGATGGATATTCGGTATGGTGGAGGCGGAGAAAATCATTATAGTATAATAATAATACCTTCCATTGGCTCATATACCATAGTCCTGACGCATTCTGTCGGCGACACTTTCCGCAGAAACTACTCTCCCAGCGGTCACATCAACCAACCCTTTCTCTGCAGGAGGGCTTTATCTATTTCCCTGCAAGACGTGCACCCATCTCAAATGCTTTCTGACAATCGACAGGGAACTGCTCCGCTCTTACCTGGGCTTTGTGCTCTTCATTGAACATGGAGGCCTCGTATTTGGAGTAATCGTCAAACTGATAGGTGTCGTTGCTAACGAGGATTTCGGAAGGCCCGCCCAAGCGTTCCAGCAAGGATTTATAATGGTTGAACAGCACATGATAGCCAAGCTTCTCCATTGTGTCCGAGGCGACGTTCATCGTATAGATGACTCCGGATGAAAGCTTTCCTTGAAATGTGGAGCGGTGTCCGCTGTTATAGGTCATGTTCGAAAACAGTAGACGCTCAAGGAATGACAGCATCTCGCCAGTGATATTCGAAAAATAGATTGGCGTACCCAGCAGAAGCACATCACAATGAATAATTTTATCCAAAACTTTGGTCAAATCGTCCTGCATCGCACAGCGCCCCAAAGCGCCGCCTTTCCGCTTACACGCGAAACAACTGATGCAGCCCTTGTATTTCAAGTGATAAAGATGAATCATTTCTGCCTGCGCCCCCACGGAAACCGCGCCGTCCAACGCCTTCTGCAACAGGGTCGCAGTATTCCATTTTACCCTGGGGCTCCCATTCACAGCGATCACGTTTATGGGGAATCATCCTTTCCAGCGCATTTTGCCGCCTATGCTTCGTATAAATCATAGCTCAACCACCAATTTGGTTTTTTTATCTATAGATAAACCTCCTCAAACAAACTATCCTATGATTTTCTTCCAACAGGCAACAACTTTCTGTATGTCCTGAGGATACAAAGGAGACGCCGCTTGAGGGTAGCAAGACTTGGCGGCAGGCGAGTGCATTCTTAAAAACACACCCGCTTATTGGCTGTTAAATATATAAAGGCCGCACTTTTGCAAAGCCTCTCAAAATTAGTTTATGCGGTGATTGATCATATAAGCAGTATACGCTTTAAGCCTTAAAAAACAAACCCGGGAAGGGCATCTCCCGCGCAACTCTTTCGTATTCTTTCCTTGAAATGCCGTACTTCTATCACTTGATCAAACCGAAGTTTCCAAAAGGTTGCCTGAACATATTTTCCATGGCTTTCCCACTCATTTTCCCGCGGCGGTGATATGTCAAATATCTTCTCCCATGATTTTCGTTTTACCTTCAATTGCTCATCGGACGGCAAACTGTTGTACCATTTATCCTCCGCCTCATATTCCTGTTCGTTTGAACAGTCTGCATAATAGCCATCATTTAATACCAGATGCCACATGTTCTCGTTGCTAAGCAGTACGTCTTTATCCGGCACTTCAAGTTCAATACAGACCTGATTTCCACTATAGCTGCGAAACTCCATGCGACGCAGATCAGGCTTCCGATGTTTCCACTCCACGGTATGCCACGCCCAGAACGGATACTTCACGCCCGCAGGCGGTTGCCCAACACGCAGAACCATTTGCTCCGCAAGCCAATCATAAGCTGGGCCAAAGCCATATTCGGAAATCAGTTCAGATCGTGCCGGATCGCAAAAGAGAACTTTTTCCGCTTTTAACTTCACATACAGGCTTTCCGGCTGAATTGACCATAAACGCATTTTATATTCCTCTTACGGTTATTTGCTTTTCAGCTTCTAGCTGGCTTAGTTGGTTTTCTAGCCAACTATCCTTTTTCCTATAATGTCATCTTTGAATAAACTACTAACGTCCCGCCATTCGAAAGGCTGATAAGATTGTTCTTTCATCGTAAGAGTATTTAGACCTATTTTCACGCGGCTATCCGTACATACCCATACCTCGAACTGCTTATTATCTATGATAATGACCACGGGTTCATCTAGCTTCAAAAAGCCTTTATTATCCAGGCAACTAATATTTTCCTCATTAAAAATACAGCCCATGGTAAATATCGCCTCGACTGGTATATTTCGTCATTTTCGTCAACTTCTCATTGTCCTGCTAAACATGACCTGAGCATAGTTCTCAATGTCATTCGGTGTTAACATATTGTACTTATGCTTTACGGCACTAAAATACTCGCCAATATCCTCTTTAGTGATTATGCGATTAGAATGGGCGTCAGCATGCAGACTGCCGCGTGTTTTGATCCAGGGCATCTCAGAGTGCGTAAATCGCTCCAGTATTTTTCCACTGTAACAGCAGAAGTTCTGAATAACACTATCAATAACCGCTTTCTCAGCATCTGCAAAAACAGAAACGTCAAACTCCCCGTTGCTTTCAATGGGATCAAAACGGTAACTCGAATAACGGTTGTAAATTTCCCGATAAACCGGTCCATGCACCCATGCCTCACAATCCTCAGGAAATAAGAAAGCATTCATAAAAGCGCGGTAAAAGCCCTGAATATAATATAGCGCTTTCTGCAATGCCAGGGGTGTGATGTCTTGGCACTGGAACAATAAGTACCCAACAACCTCATCCACTTTGGATGCTGCAGTCATTTGTCCGCCAAGTAATTCTACAGTCTGACGTTTGCTTTTTTCATATGCCGTCTGTGACCTGAAGTTGCCTCTGTTTTCTTCCAGTAATGAAAGGTAAAAAGACGGTTCATCATAAATTTTCTGAAGTATATCGGAATATTGCTTTGTCGGCATATCACCATCGCAATAACGGGTAAACGTCATTTCTCCCCAACCTAAAAGCAATGATAGCGGCCGTTTTCCGATGTTATATTTTTGTGGAATCTCTAAGATTTTTTCAAGTGAAATGATGCCGTTTTTTTGACGATAAGCATCATAAAGTGCCTTAAGATTGCCATCCTCAATTCCAGCCGCATAGACTTCAGCACCACATTCAGCGCATACTGCTTTATTTCCGGTATAACTATATTCCTCACCTTTCAACGAGCCTTTTAAAGAAACGCTTTCACAATAATAGGCCACATCTGTTCTGCATTCCTCGCAGAATGTCATTTTCTCATTCATAAAGCCTGCTCCTTTCAGTTCCAACCATTACTTAAAACAGTAATCAATCGGCTTGTTACGCTTATGGAATGATATGACCACCACGCGCTTTCCTTCACTGATGTCTATTATGTTAAATTTGGTATAAACATCCGCCACTTCTTCGTTGCCTTCAAAATTGAATAACATGACCTGCGAACAAAAAACATATAAGACCTCATATTCATATCCTAAATTAGTATTTTGCAGCGTATGACAGAAATCCTCAGGCGCAATTTGCAAAAGAATTTCTTTCTGCTTTTTGCTGGTGAGGTTATACTCGTTTATAAAATCTATGTTTTCCTGTCTATTCTCGTTTTTAGAAATATAAAAACGACTTTCTCTTACGCAATCCTATATTGTCTGCAAAACCAATACTATTTGCTCTCGGGCATAATTCTGATTGTAATGCGGATTCATTGTGAATAATCCGGGGCCAAATGAGCCACTGTTCCGGAAAGTAAGAGCCACCAGTCCGATCAAAACGAGCCACGTCTCCGGGTAGAGAGCCAGTTGATGGTTCTTCTTGTAGAATTCAAATATGCGCTACCAATGGGATAGTGTAAATATTTCTACAGGGAGGTCATCAAATGACCAATTATCGGGAGATTCTACGGCTTCACAGCCTAGGGATCAGCGGACGCA
>CALGRQ010000438.1 GCA_937880795.1 uncultured Dyadobacter sp.
CAAAATGCGACTAATACAATATTATCTCACCCACTATAAATCATATAGACCATAAAAGTACCACGATTTCACGGATAAACAATTTCCAATTCTCCAACAAAACCATTCCTGCCAATACAACCGTATCGGCTTATGGGAAAAGTCACCGTTTGGCTTGAACTCACGCCCAAGCAACTCAAAGGGATAAAAGATAGACCAAACAACTTAAACAACAGCGCATTAAACGTTTAAAAATAATATATCTTAGTGAAGTAAAACCATAACCATATATCACAATGGCAAAGCAGATTTTTATCAATTTAGCCGTAAAAGACCTCGGAAAATCCATGGACTTTTATACGGCATTGGGATTTACGAACAATCCGCAATTTTCGGACGATGCCGGAAAGTGCATGGTTTGGAGTGAAAATATTTTTGTAATGCTTTTGACTCATGAGAAGTTTGCATCCTTTGCAACCAAACCGATTGCAGACACAAAAAGTAATGTGGCCGGGCTTTACTCCCTATCGCTCGACAGCCTGGATGAAGTGAACAGCATCATGACCAATGGACTAAAAGCTGGTGGAATTGAGCCACACGAAATGAGAGATCACGGATTTATGCAACAGCGAACCATCGAAGATTTTGATGGGCATACCTGGGAAGTTTTCTATATGGATGTTTCAAAATTCCCGGGTTAATTGGCAAAATACGGTAGCACTGGATTTAAATGCACTAGGAGCCTGAATTAGTACCATCAGCATTTTCAATGTTTGTTTGCGGGTCTTTATAGCTGCCCCCCCTCTTCCCCCAACCAAATAATAACTTAAACACTTCATTTAAAGCATGTTAATAATTAATAGGTAATTTTAAAGAGCAGTTCGCTAAAAACCTCAGTCTTCATCAAAATCATGAATTCCTTCCATTCATTTAACCTTGGTGACCATGGCTCGATTGGCTTTACTTCTGCTCTCCATTTTCCTGTTTTATTCCTGCAAAAAGGAAAAACAACAAGAAAAAGAAAAACCGATTACAGGCTGCTACACGCCAAAAACCAACGACAAAGATTGGTATACCTCCGGTAAAAAAGCACCTCTGTTTCAAGGGCTGGAAGGTATACGGTTCACCATTTCAACCGCAAACTCGGAAACGCAACGCTATTTTAATCAGGGCATGATGCTTGCCTATGGCTTTAACCATGCCGAAGCAGCGCGATCCTTTTATGAGGCAACCCGTATAGATAGTAGTTGCGCCATGGCGTACTGGGGATATGCATATGTACTCGGACCGAACTACAACGGCGGCATGGAACCGGATCATTATGAGCGTGCTTACGCCGCCGTAACAAAGGCACAAGCGCTTTCTAAAAATGGGCCTGTGTTGGAAAAGGCATTAATTAATGCCCTGGCAACCCGCTATGTACCCACTCCTCCCACTGACCGATCGGGGCTAGATATTGCCTACGCTGCAGCCATGAAAAAGGTTTATAGCCAATATCCCTCCCATCCGGACATTGGCGCATTGTATGCCGAAGCAATGATGGACCTCCACCCCTGGGATCTGTATGAAAAGGCTACCCTAAAGCCCAAAACCTGGACACCCGAATTAATCACTATTTTGGAAAAAATGATGAAGACCAACCCAAAGCATCCTGGCGCTCATCACTTCTATATACATGCATTGGAAGCTTCTGCAACCCCCGAAAAAGCACTAGCCAGTGCGCATTTGCTCGATACCTTGGTGCCTGGTGCCGGGCACATGTTGCATATGCCTTCGCATATCTATCTGAATACAGGCGATTATCACCTAGGAACGCTGGCGAATTTACGTGCTGTGTCCGTTGATAGCCTATATACGACGTCCTGCCATGCCCAAGGCGTATATCCCCTGGCGTACTTCCCGCATAATTATCACTTCCTGGCAGCAACCGCTACACTCGAAGGGAATTCCAAACTGGCCTGGGAAGCAGCCGAACAAATTCAAAAACATACTGCCACAGCCATAATGGATCAACCTGAGTGGGGGACCTTACAGCACTATTATACCATACCGTATTACATTGGTGTCAAATTTGGTATGTGGGACCGTCTGCTAGCATTGCCGGCACCTGAAAAAAAGCTGTTGTACCCGGAAGCGATCTGGCACTATGCGCGCGGAATGGCATATATAGGTAAAAGAGATTTAACCAATGCGCAAAAAGAAGCGGATGCGCTCAAAACAATAGCTGCCGATACCAGCTT
>CALGRQ010000439.1 GCA_937880795.1 uncultured Dyadobacter sp.
CACCGAGATCTACGCTCTTTCCCTACACGACGCTCTTCCGATCTCTTCCAACGCTTCTGTAACCAGTTCATCCGATTCTGTAACAAAATCTTCAAAAACCGACCACACTAAATCCGTTCCTCCAATATCACGAAGTTGGTCTATAATCTCTCGATCCAAAACCGGTAGTACAACCTCTTTAACCGTTTCCACCTGCCTGATTTTTGGTTGTCTTTCATCCGAGTTTGCCATCAGTTCCCTCACTTTATGAATAAGGGTTTGTGCGCGGATAGGTTTGGCTATATAGTCGTCCATACCCTGACTGATAAATCGGTCCCGATCCTCCTTCATGGAATAAGCCGTCATGGCTACAATTGGCGGAAGCTGGTCAAACTTCTTTCTCAACTCCACTGTGGTCTCCACTCCATCCATATCGGGCATTTGGATATCCATAAAAATGATATCATAAAGGTCCGCACCAGTCCCCATATGCGTCTCCACTTTTTCAATCGCCTGGTAACCGCTTTCGGCCAAATCGACCTCACACCCTGCCTTTTTCAGAATTTCATTGGCTACCTTACGGTTCACGGCGTTATCATCCACCAACAAGATTCTTGGATGATAACCCGAAAATACATTTTCAATAGGGACCTCTTCAAGTTCTTTCACCGTGCTCACCTCGGCCACGGAAGTTTCCGTAGTTTCAAAAGTGAACCAGAAGGTACTGCCTTCTCCCGGCGTTGACTCCACCCCTATTGAACCATTCATAAGTTCACATAACTGCTTAGAAATGGCAAGCCCGAGACCGGTTCCCCCAAACGACTTACGGGAAGAATTATCCAATTGGGTAAATGACGTAAACAGGATTTGTTTGTCCATTGCACTTATCCCTATACCCGAATCCTGCACCTCTACTTTAATTTTATTGAAAAGCCCATCACGCTTAATCGATGTGAGGAACACTTTCACCGAACCATTTTCCGTAAATTTCAAAGCATTGGAAGTCAGGTTCGAGAGAATCTGCAACAACCTTGTCTGATCCGCAATAATGAATTTAGGCAAATCAGAGGCAATGTAATAGGTAAGTGTGTTTCCTTTACTTTTAGCCGTTTGCCCAAACAACGAAACCAGTTTTAACAACAATTCCTCCACCACAATAGGGGCTTCGTGCAACTCCATTTTGCCGGCCTCAATTTTGGATAGATCAAGAATGTCGTTCAGGATGTTTAGAAGCGTTTCCGATGACCTTTTTATGGTCATGACATAGTCCTTCTGTTCCGTATTTAAAGGAGTTTCACCCAAGAGATCGATCATACCAATAACCCCGTTCATCGGTGTACGAATCTCGTGGCTCATATTGGCAAGAAATCCTTCCTTCACTTTTAACGAGCGTTCCGCTTGTTCCTTGGCTTTCAATAGTTCGAGTTCATTCCGCTTCAACTCGGTTATATCCCTGGCCAGCACCGCCACTTCCGAAGGCCTTCCCTTGTCATCCATAAACAGCAGCATATTCACCATAAATTGGCGTTCTGTACCGTCTTTACGATGCAATGTGATTTCAAAGTTTCTCAAACTGCGACTTCTTCTCAACCGCATCAGTGCAGAATGTATTTTTTGACGGTCAAAGAAAAACTCAGAAACCGGATGCCCAATTACTTCATCGGGCATATATCCCAGTCTTTTCAGTACCGACTGGCTGATCATGCTAATCACCCCATTTCGGTTAATGCGGCAATATATATCCTGTAAATTCTCAAAAATACCTCTAAAAAGTTCCTCACTATGTCTCAGCGATAATTCAGCTTCCTTCCTCCGTGTAATATCCCTAGCAATACCGGATACTTCTTCAATAACACCCTGGGCATAGCGAATGGGATTGAGGTAAAATTCAAGCCACATTTCACCTCCACCCTTTTTGTCGATTTTAAATTCAAAGTATTGGGGTTCTCCACGTAGCGCTTGTCTATACTTTGTATCCAGCGTCCTCCGATTGTTAACTCCCACCATTCGCCAACCGAATCTTTCCGCACTTACTTGAAGCGTGGGCCTTACCCCCACCTCTTCCTGAATTAAATCCGCATAGTTTTTATTGAATGAGGTCAGCTGCAACGATTTATTTACAGACCATATCAAATGCGAACTGCTATCAAAAATGGCGTTCAGTCGGGCCACATACTTGCTCAACTCTTCTTCACTCTGTTTCCGGGCAATGGCCAAGGCTACCTGCCCCGATATAAATTCAAGCAATTCCAGATCCCGGGCGTCAAACATTTTGGCATCATCGTATGATTTAACACCGATAATACCGGTCACCCGGTCACCTATACGCAACGGCACGCACAACAATTGTTGAGGAGTTACACCATATAAATGTAAACTATTCGCTTTGGCCAATTGCTCAATATCCTGCCCCGACAAAAACAGCGGACGGTTGGAAGCAATGGCATACTCCGTTAAACCATTCCCCAGCCTCCTTCTGGTAAATCGAACATTACCTTTAAAATACTGATCTACATAATAGGGAAAATACAAATAGCTCTTATTCGGATCATATAGGGCTATAAAGAAATTTTTGGCATCAATGATTTTACCAAGTTCATCATGAATGGTATGGTAAAAGTCATCCAGATTTTGGGTATTGACCGTCCAGTTCGCAATACTGTAATATAAATTTTGCGCCTTTTCAGCCCTTATTTTTTCCGTAAAATCATTTAAAATACATCTGAACGCCGTTGGCTTACCATTATCAAAACGACAATTAACACTCCCGGTTACAAATACCTTCTTGCCTTCCCTGTTGATAAAAACGGCTTCAAAATTGGGGTTAGGGTTTCCCTGTTCAATGAGCCGAAGCTGTTTTTCAACCTCTTCCAAATGCTGCGGATGAATGATGTCCTGCATACGCATAGACGCTATTTCATCCAGCCCATAACCCAACACTTCACGCCAGGCCTTGTTGACAAAAATGAATTTACCATCAATCGCCACCATTTGGATCAAATCACTCGTATTATCCACCAAATCCTGCAATTGAGAATTTGATTTCGCAATAGACGATTCCATCCTACGGCGTCTGGTAATGTCATCACCCACCAGTGTAATGCTGGTTACGACTTCATTTTCGGTTTGAATCAGTACCGAGTTGATCGAAAAAGTCCGGATGGTTCCTTTGTTGGCAAGAAATGGAATTTCTCTTTGCTCAAGTTTTCTTTTTCCTTCAATCCCTTCCTCCAACATCTGACGGATTTCATCGCCCATGTCCTGCGGAATCAGTTTATCAAATAAACTTTGTCCCACCAACTCTTCCTCCGACCACCCCGTTTTCATAAGGGCATGGGTACTAATATTTTGTATAACAAAATCGGGTGAAAAAGTAACCCCGATCAAATTCAAATATTGCAGTGTAGCGTGTATAGTATGCCAGTCGGTCTGGGACGATATCAATTCCATAATTCCCTATGCTTCTATTTTTTAAGGTTTGTTCCCATTCTTTATTCGATAAATCTACGAATTAAGACGTAATTTTGGCATGTGAAAACTAATTATAAAAATCAGAGTGATTCGAAGGTACGTGCCAAAAAACATTTGGGACAACACTTTCTGAAAGATATGAACATAGCCCGTCGCATTGTTGACGGACTGAGTGGTCATGGAGCCTATACCAAGGTTCTTGAAATTGGACCAGGAATGGGTGTGCTCACCCAATTCTTGCTTCCCAACAAGGCATACGAAACTTACGTGATCGAAATTGATACGGAATCTGTGGCCTATCTTAAGAAGCATTATGAGGAACTTACGCCACGTATTATAGAGGGAGATTTCCTGAAATACAATACCAACGACGTCTTTCCTGAGCAATTTGCCATTATCGGTAATTTCCCGTATAACATTTCGTCTCAGATTTTTTTCAGAGCCTTGCAAATTCGGGATCAGATTCCTGAAATAGTTTGTATGCTCCAAAAAGAAGTGGCGATGCGTATCGCCTCTCCCCCGGGTAATAAAGATTACGGTATCCTAAGTGTGCTATTGCAAGCATTTTACGATATCGACTACCTTGTATCTGTACCACCTGGCGCTTTCGATCCTCCTCCAAAAGTGCAGTCGGGGGTTATAAGACTAAGGCGTAATGCAACCACCAAGCTCGATTGTGATGAAAAAATGTTCTTCAGAGTGGTAAAAACGGCCTTTAACCAGCGCAGAAAAACGCTAAGAAATGCATTACGACCTATCGGAGAAATGCCCGAACACCCACTGCTTACCAAACGTGCAGAACAATTGAGTGTTGCCGATTTTGTGATACTCACACAACTTGCACAAACATTGGGGCCTACGTCTGGCACTATTATAGAGGAATAGCCAGCAACCACAGGAATCGGTAGCCATCAGCAAACAGTGAATACAATGACGTTTGAACTAACCAAGGAATACGTAGAGCATATACAGGAATTGATTGAGGTTCGTAACTCGACAGAAATAAGAGCCCAAATGGAAGGCTTATTCCCTGCCGATATCACAAGTTTACTCTCAGAACTGGATACGGATCAAGCCAAATTCCTGGTTACACAATTGGAAACGGAAACGGGTGCTGAGATTATCGCCAATTTGGATGAAAATGACCGCCGGGATTTTTTAAAAGCATTTACTTCCGAGGAAATTTCCCGATACGTCAATCTATTTGATTCGGACGATGCCGTGGATTTGCTGAACGAACAACCTATACAAGTCCGGGAGGAGGTCATTGCGCTGCTGGAAGATCGCGAACAGGCTCGTTTCATTCTCGATCTACTTCATTACGACGAAGACGTGGCTGGTGGTTTGATGCAAAAGGAGCTCGTCAAAGCCAATGTAAATTGGACTGTAAATGAGTGCATTGAAGAACTTCGCAAGCAGGCCGAAGATGTTGGTCGGGTTTATGCGGTATACGTAATTGACGAAAGCGGAAAATTACTGGGGCTTCTGTCGTTGAAAAAAATCGTACTGGCCCATAAAAACACCAAAATTGAAAGCCTATACGACAAGGATGTCATTTTTGTTGAAACCTACCGCCCCGCAGAAGAAGTCGCCGAACTCATGCAAAAATATGACCTGGATACGCTTCCGGTTGTAAACGTACAAGGCAAATTACTCGGCCGCATCACCATTGATGACGTGATCGACTTTATCACCGAACAAGCTAGTTCCGACACGATGGCCATGGCCGGTATTACCGGTGAAGTAGAAGAGGACGACACCATTTATCAACAAACCAAGGCCCGACTTCCCTGGCTTCTGGTGGGTATGATGGGTGGAATTATTGCGGCCAAGTTTATTGGTTATTTTGAAGGCGATTTAAAAATAATTCCTGCCATGGCAGCCTTTATACCCATTATAGGTTCCACCGGTGGAAATGTAGGTATACAAACATCATCTCTTATTTTGCAAAGTCTGGCGGATAAGAGCGGCTTGGATATCAGTCTGGGCAAGCGTCTCATCCGTATGTTGGCCGTTGCCCTTATCAACGGTCTCATCATCAGCGGAATTGTCTTTGGTTTCAATCTACTCATTGGCAGCGAAATGCGTTTGTCCATGGTCGTTTCAACCGCCTTGCTTTCTGTAGTATTTTTGGCCTCTTTTATGGGTACGGTCACCCCTATCGCACTGGAAAAAATGGGGATTAATCCTGCTGTTGCTTCGGGTCCATTTATTACCACAGCCAACGACCTTATCGGATACGGAGTATACTTCGGTCTGGCTCATATGATGCTCAATTTATAGGCTGATAGACAGTATACCACCTCACGGGCATGCTTTGGATATTAAAAAACATATCCATGCGGAAGTTAATATGCACGTTAATGATCAGCCTGACAACCTCGTTAGGATATAGCCAAGTAACAACCGATCATCAGATTTATCTGGCCGATCCTGCCATCTTTCAGGATAAAGGCACTTATTACCTCTACGGAACCGTGGAAGGCAATGCGAGTGAAGGTTTCAAAGTATATACTTCCAAAGACCAAAAGAGCTGGACCGACCGGGGATTCGCTCTTAAAAAGCCAGATGCATTTGGTGACAAGGGATTTTGGGCCCCGCAGGTCTTTACTCATGGAAAGAGTAAAATCATGGCCTATGTCGCCAACGAAAATATTGCCCTGGCAACCTCATCCTCTGCGCTAGGTCCATTTCGCCAGGAGGTACTCAAACCATTGTCTGCTCCTGTAAAACAGATTGATCCTTATCTATACTTTGACGAAGACGGCAAAATATATTTATACCACGTTCGCTTACAAGAAGGAAACAGAATTTTTGTGGCTGAAATGAAACCAGACCTGTCCGAAATGATTGCAGGAACGCTCCGAGAATGTGTGCATGCCGAAACAGGTTGGGAAAATACCAATCAGGCTAAATGGCCGGTTGCAGAAGGACCTACTATTATAAAACGTAAAGGAACCTATTACCTTTTTTACTCCGCCAACGACTTTCGCAATCCGGATTATGCCGTCGGATTCGCAACGAGTAAGCATCCACTCGGACCTTGGGAAAAGTATGCAGGCAATCCTATTTTAAGTAAAAACGATATCCACCAAAACGGTACGGGGCATGGCGATTTCTATAAGGATCAGAAAGGGCAATTGCATTACGTGTTTCACACCCATCACTCAAATACAACGGTAGCCAAACGAAAAACCGCAACAATCCCGCTTCAATTTGTCAGCAAGGCGGGTTCGTTTGATATACCCGTTTTCGATTTCAGTAATTTTCGCTTTCTTAACACAACCCCATAGTTGTACACAAATACCCACTAAATCCATTTCCTAAAATGAGATATTTCCTCAAACTTCCATTTATAGCGCTCTTTATTATCGGAATCCTACCGATGACATTTGCCCAACAAAAGGCAAAAACTTTTACCAATCCGCTATTACCTTCCGGGGCTGATCCATATAGTATACACGTAAATGGTTACTATTATTATACGAACACGGCTCAAAATAAGCTCATGCTCTGGAAAACGAAAAACCTCGCCGACTTAGCCACAGCTGAGAACAAAGTGGTTTGGACACCACCCGCAGGAACCATGTACAGCAAGAATTTATGGGCACCCGAAATTCACTACATCAATAAAAAATGGTATATGTATTTTGCCGCCGACAATGGTAAAAACGAAAACCACCGCATGTATGTTATTGAAAATAGTGCAACGGATCCCATGCAGGGAGAATGGATTTTTAAAGGACAACTGAAAACACCAGACGACAAATGGGCCATTGACGGTAATATATTCGAGCACCGGAAGCAATACTATATGATTTGGTCGGGATGGGAAGGTGATGTAAACGTACAGCAGAATATATACATCTCAAAGATGGAGAACCCATGGACGATTTCGGGAAAGCGCACAAAAATTTCGGGTAGCGATTTTGATTGGGAAAAACATGGTGATTTAAACGATGCCAACAACCCACCCCATGTAAATGTGAACGAAGGTCCGCAATTTCTTGCCCATAAGAATAAGGTTTTTATCATCTATTCGGCCAGTGGCTGTTGGACGGACTACTACGCCCTGGGTATGCTACAAGCTAACGCTACGGCCGATTTGATGGACGCCAACTCATGGAAAAAATCTCCGGAACCGGTATTCAAGCAATCCATAGAAAATAAAGTATATGCGCCGGGCCATAACTCCTTCTTCAAATCTCCTGACGGGAAAGAAGACTGGATTCTATACCACGCCAACGCCGAACCGGGGCAAGGTTGCGGTAAATTCCGTTCCCCGAGAGCACAAAAGTTTACCTGGAACGCAGATGGAACGCCGAATTTTGGTATACCTGTTAAAGCGGGCGAAAAATTGGCTGTGCCGGGTGAGTAAATCAGGCTAAAAATTCAATATCACAGAGTCGTATAAACAGCAGTTCGAATAGAGGGAAGCGTATACTTATTCTTCCCTTTTACAACAATACACCAGGCTACTAATTTTTCATTTCTCTGAATTTGTCCATGTCTAAAAAGAGTATGCCCCAACGATACCCATCCAAGTCTTCAATAGTTCTCACCTGCATAAATCCTTCTTCTATCATTGGGTTTGGCTCCTTCCCTCCTGCCCTTAATCCGCTATCTACTATTTCGTTTACTTTTTCACGGCTGTCAACGGGCAGTGAAAAGGAAGGGGTTATATACTCTTTTGGATTTATTATTTCCGCTTTGCTGTCAGTATTTGAAAATCTTTTTGATTGAAGCATCACTAAAATTTCATCGCCCCAAGCCATACATTTTTGGTCGTCAAAGGTAAACAAGGGGTACACTGAAAATCCTATGGCTTTATAAAAGGATACAGATTTTTCTAAGTTATGTACCGGTAGATTGATAAAAATTTGCTTCGCCATATTTATGTTAGTCTATTTGGGAAGAGATCATGTAAGCTTCCACATAACGTTTTCGCGCTTTGCGTTCGGGAGGATTTCGGATCGAACCACCGCAGCGGGACAAAACTTTAAATTTGTACGTCTGCCCCCCTGACCAAAATCCGTGTTATGTGCAGCTTTTTATGTTGTCAATAAATGTCAACAACTCCTCTTGGGGCAAATTGTCTTTGTCAAATACGTACATTAGAAGAACGTAAGAATTAAATGAAAAGGACAAAATTCTAATTCTGGCGTAATTCTCATGCAGACTGTCTGAAAGCGAATAGTCAAAATTAATATCGGTCGATTGGCAATATTCAAAGAGTCGTCTTTTATGAACTCTCGGATTATCTCGTCTTTCTGGTCTAAAATTAATGAAGTACGGCAACCACATTTGTTCAAATTTGTTAATACTCCTT
>CALGRQ010000440.1 GCA_937880795.1 uncultured Dyadobacter sp.
CAACGGCCACACCCGCATGTTGCGACCAGTTCGAACTCCACTGGTTAAAATCAGTTGGCGATTTATCATTCACCGTATGAATTTCTAGCAATGGTTTTGCCCATGGTTGCTGAGAAAAAAGATTATCGACTTCAAAAGCGAATTTGCAAAAATCAACATAAGCATGTGAGCCAAAGCCAACTACCGAATAGCGAATTGGGCCCGCTTGTGGATATTTTTTCAACAGTTTTTCAAACCGAACGGCATTGGTAGGAGCGTCTCCCAAGCCATAGGTGGCTGTCATCACAATAAAATGTTTGGCTTTGGGAAACAGCATGAATTGATTAAGCTCCGTCACATAAGCCGATTTTCCTCCGGCTATGAGTTGTTGGCAGAGAGCATTGGCAAATCCAAAAGTGCTTCCATTTTCAGAACCTACTAAGATTATATATTCACTTTCGGAGGCTGTAAAATCATTTTTAACGCGGTTTTTTCTCCGTTTTATAGTAATGGCGAAGCCTGAGTATATGAAAAATAAAATATTAGCACAGGCAATGGCGAGTATAAAAGCCCAAATGCTATTGGTACGTCCTGTATGCAAATCCAAGCTTAACTCTGTAAATAGGGCCGTAGTTGGATATTTTACCTCTGTCAATATATCGCCCGTTATTTGATTGACGGTGAGCTCCCGATCCGTAAGTTTAATCGTATAATAATCTTCGGGATCTTCAGAAAATGGGAATTCTACGGAACGAACTTGTTCAAGATACACGCTTTTGAATATATCGAAATCTGCTTCCTTTTTTTGGGAATCGGTTTTAATGGCATCAAAATCAACTTCTGAAACAACCTTTGGTGCTTCTATGAGTTCAAAACGGACGAGCGAAAGATATGTGCCGCTCAAAGCAAGAATAAAAATGGGAATGAGGGATAGTCGCCCTAAAACCACATGATAATATTGAGCGAAATTGTCACGTATAATGCCAGTAAAGAAGCGCCGAATTCCCCGTTGGCGCTGTATAATCAAGATGGTCCCTGAAATCGTAATGAGTAGCAATAAAAAGGCAGTAAGTCCTACAAAAAATCGACCTGATTCCTTCAAGAACAGAGATCGATGCAGGGCTGTTACCCATTCGAAAAAATCGCTTTGAGGGGGTGGTGTCCCCAAAATAGCTCCCGTTTGAGGATCAATATAGGACAGTAGTTTTTCACCATCTTCGGTGCTACCCTTCATCAATACCGCCTGATGTGCATCAATCGAAATTTCACTAATGCCCGGATATTTTTTTCTGAGTTCAGGAAGCGTTTGGGCGAGGGTCGTCTCATTAAAATGTGGCGTACGATAAGATTGAAACTTTTCAGAAATGGGTTGAAAAGCGAGAATGATACCGGTAACAGAAGCAATTGTTAGTAATAAAAAAGAAGATAGGGCCAGGGCTAAGTGACTATATCTCCAAATTGAAATGGTCATAAACTACTTAAAATTTTAAAGGGCTATATAACGAAAACGAAGTGTTGTATGCAGGTAGGTCAAGAGGGAACATTTTTCGACTCTATACCATAAAAAACAGACTTTATGATTGCATCTTGACATTTCGTGAATGTATATAGGGGGTATAATTGGCCGTTTCCGAGAAGAATAGATTCGTATTCGGAGGAACTTGTAAAATGCCAGTAACCGATAATGAATGCTCAGATTTAGGTATGTATATTGTGAGGCGTGCGGTATTCGTAAAAGCACAGTTAAAAAAGGTTTCTTCATTCCAAGGTAATTATGAATCAGGCCCGCGTCCACGGCGGATCTATGGCTTAGGAATGCGAATTTAATTATAATTAGTCTAAATATTGCAGACTTTGTCCATTTAAAGTGTCCAGCAGTGTAAAAGTTATACTGCCATACCCATGAGGAGATGAGTGGAAATGTAGAAATCGTTTTTTGATTTCGACAACGTGAGGTATATATGTGGCCTTGCGGTTGGCCTATTAAACCCAGTGATTACGTTGAATACGTTGATGCAAGTCTTCGACATAGCGCGCATAGTCCATAAAAGTGTCCGGTTTGATCATAAAGTCACATGCATTTAAGGCCATGCATTTATCCTTTACCGATTTGACAGAGGAAGTAGAAGTGATGATGATGGGTAGTTTAGCGTACTTAGGGCTCTCGTTTAATTCCGTCAAAATGTCATATCCATTCTTTCCCGGCATATTCAGGTCGGAAAGTATTAAGTCCGGAAACTCGGTTTCTGAGTGACTTTCCAGCCATTCAATCAGTTCATTTCCATTTTTAAATTGGTTTATAAGAGAAAATAAATCAGAGGCATCAAATGCCTCTTTCATGAAGAACTGCTCGTCTTCATCATTTTCTACGATAACAATGCTGTATTTCGACATACTTCTTTACTCTTTGGTGGACATGTTTTCTCCAATCGTAAAAAAGAAAGTGGAGCCGATACCTTTTTCTGATTCAATCCATATACGACCCTCGTGCCGCTCCACAATCTTCTTGCAAAGAGCCAGGCCAATGCCGGTTCCTGGGTACTCGTTTGTGGTATGCAGGCGTCGGAATACATCAAAAACTTTCTTCAAAGCATCCGATTCAATACCAATTCCGTTATCCTGCACAGCAAATTTAACAAAATCGTTATGTTCTTCTACTTTTATATTGATATCTGGAACTCGGGAGTCAATAAATTTGAGAGCGTTACTCAATAAATTCTGAATCAAAAGCATCAATTGGGTACTATCCCCCGTAATGGTTTGAGCATTGATATGTAAGTTAATTCGGGCGCCGGTATTCTTGATGGTT
>CALGRQ010000441.1 GCA_937880795.1 uncultured Dyadobacter sp.
TCTCAAACTGGCCCTCTTCGAAATTCGACCGTATAACCCCGGGCGCAGGATTGGGTCTGCGTATCAAAGTTAATAAGCGTTCAAGAACCAATATCGCTATAGACTATGGTTTTGGTGCAAATGGATCCAAGGGTCTCTTCGTGAATTTAGGGGAGGTTTTTTAAGAATACCTACACCAATTCTGTGATCATCAGGGTTATCAAAATCGTGACTATTCTATTTTTGGTATAATTGGAAATATATCAAATGAAATAATTATGATATAATTCTAAACCCGTACCTTTGCGGGCAATTTGTTGATATAGATCATCATATCTTTTTTATAAACCTTAATTTTTCGTTGCAATGTCCGCAGTAGCAGAGCAAAACCGGTTAGCCGACCGTATCAACGCCCTTGAAGAATCTTCGACGCTGGCGATGACCAAAATGGCACGTGAATTGGCCGCACAAGGCCACAAAGTAATTAGCTTGAGTGTTGGTGAACCTGATTTCAAGACACCAGCTCATATTTGTGAGGCTGCCAAGAAAGCAATTGATGATGGTGTTCATGGCTATTCACCTGTTGCAGGATATCCTGATTTGCGTAAGGCGATTGCAGATAAATTAAAAAGAGATAACAATATCGATTGGAAGCCTGAAAACATCGTTGTTTCTACGGGTGCAAAGCATTCGTTGGCAAACGTTATTCAGGTGTTGATCAACCCGGGTGATGAGGTGATCATATTTGCGCCATATTGGGTTAGTTATTCCGAAATGGTGAAATTGGCTGAGGGTAAGTCGGTCATTATAGATGGAGCTTTTGAAAACGATTTTAAAGTAACGGCTGCACAATTGGAAGCTGCTATTACGCCTAAAACTAAAATCGTGATGTACGCATCACCAAACAACCCAACTGGTGCTGTATACTCAGAGTCTGAATTGAGAGAAATAGCTGCTGTACTCGAAAAGCATGAAGGAATTTATGTTCTAGCTGATGAGATTTACGAGTATATTAATTTCACAGAAGAAGGTAACTTCAGTATTGGATCTATTCCTGCACTAAAAGAAAGAGTGATCACCGTGAATGGCGTGGCAAAAGGATTTGCTATGACAGGATGGAGAATTGGTTTTGTGGGTGCTGCAAAATGGATTGCTGACGGTGTTGAAAAGCTGCAAGGGCAGGTAACGTCTGGTACCAACTCTATTGCTCAAAAAGCAGCAACCGTTGCGTTCAATGGTACTTTGGAGCCATCTAAGGAAATGGCCAAGGCGTATCAGCGTCGCCGTGACCTTGTGATTGGTTTGTTAAAGGAGATTCCAGGATTCAAGGTAAGAGTTCCGGAAGGAGCATTTTATGCATTCCCTGATGTAAGCTATTACTTCGGAAAATCGGATGGTACCACAACCATCAAGGATTCGGATGATTTCTCAAACTGGATCCTGAATAAATATTATGTATCAACTGTGGCTGGTTCAGGTTTTGGAGCTCCAAATTGTATCAGAATTTCTACCGCTGCATCGGATGAATCGTTAGTAGAAGCGGTTCAGCGTATTAAAGAAGCAGTTGCTACTTTGAAATAAGGAAAGATTTGTAATGGCTAAAGGCCTCATGGGATTTAACGCTCATGAGGCTTTTGTTTGCATATAGGTGAATCACAATGATTTTTAAATTGTTAAACCAATAGCGTTCAAACTTTACAAGGACATAAAGGGCTGCTAAAACCTATCGTGCAGCCATCAGCATATTATGAGTAAATACTATTTTTTGAAGGTCAAAGAGATTGAGCGAGAAACGGACGAAGCGTCAACGATCCACTTTTGGCATCCGTTAAACGAAGTGGTCGCATATAGACCTGGCCAGTTTCTCACCCTATTGTTGCCGCAAAATGAAACAAAGGTGCGCCGCTCTTATTCAATGTCCAGTTCTCCCTATACAGATGTCTCGTTGGCTATCACCATAAAACGGGTTGCTGGCGGATTTGCATCTAATCTTTTATTAGACACTATTCAGGAAGGGGATATTTTGGAGGCCATGGAGCCCGCAGGTAATTTCTTCCCGAAACAAGCAGATGATCAAACCCGGCAAGTGGTTTTCATTGGGGCGGGAAGTGGTATAACACCATTGTTTTCGATCTTGAAATCTATTTTAATGGTTGAGCCCGAAAGTGAGGTTTTTTTACTGTACGGAAGCCGAAATGAAGAGAGTATTATTTTTAGAGAGAAAATAAATGCTTTACAGGCCAAATATAAGGAGCGGTTCAAGGTAGTGCATACATTGAGTCAACCATCTGAAAATTGGTCTGGCGAAATGGGGCGTCTAAACAAGACTCATATTCTCAAAATTTTGGAAGGGCTTCCAGGGTTAAATAGGGTAGGGGCGGAATACTATCTATGCGGTCCTGATGATATGATGGAAGAGGCGCATCGGGCGTTGTCTATTGTGTCGGTTCCCGACTCGCAAATCAGAAAGGAAAGTTTCCTAACGGCAACAGCTGCACAACCAGGAGAAGTGATGATAGAAGAAAATGATGATACCCTTAAAACCAGAGAAATTACGCTGTTTTATGAAGGTACAGAATACAAACTTCCTGTAAAGCCGCACGAGACCGTGCTAGAAGCTGCTTTGAATATGGATATAGATTTACCCTATTCTTGCCAGGCAGGTATGTGTACGGCTTGTTTAGGTCGCTGTACGTCGGGTAAAGTTCATTTAGACGAGGAGGATGCCTTGTCAGCAGCTGAGCTATCCGAAGGTTTTATTTTAACCTGCGTTACGCACCCTATGAGTGACGACGTTGTGATTGAAGTAGAATAAAGCGATACTTCATACCGCTCAGAAATATAGATGAGCGGTATGTTTTTATTTAGATGATTACGGCTGCACGCTCTTGCACGAGCTCTTGAATTTGTGCCAGTGCTTCGCGGGAAATGGAGTGATTTTCCAAAGCCATTTTAATAAGCTCTGCTGAATTATCCTGGAAGGCTGTTTTTACCAGTTTATCCAATAAATGAAGTTGGGTTTCTTCTTTACCCAATAGCGCAACATATATATGTGAGCGGCCTTGCTCGGTGCGGTATAGGAGGCCCTTGTCATGCATAATTTGCATCAATTTGAGCGTAGTTGTATATCCTACACCCTTTGACACGATCAGCGCATCGTGAACTGCTCGCACGGTACTGGGACCGGTCTGCCATAAAACATTCAAAATTTCCAGTTCCGAATCGGTAGGTTTTAAATACATGTTATCAATTATCCCTTGTGCCAGATTAATAGCCACAAATATCTACGAAAATAATCGTAGATACAAGGGATATATACGACCATTTTCGTAGATAGATGATTTTTAGAAATACAAAGTATTGTTTATGAGCGCTTTGAAAACATTAAGAGGCCGAGAAGATATCTTCTCAGCCTCTTAATGTTAAGATCTAATAAGCTGTATTTTCTATACGTAAGTATTTAGCATAACCGGCATAACCAGCATCAGAATGTCTTCATTATCTTCCTGCTCCACAGGAATAATAAGTCCGGCCCGGTTTGGTGCAGAAAGTTCAAAAGTGATGGTTTTGCTAGAAATGTTTCCTAAAACTTCGATCAAGAATTTCGCATTGAAACCAATTTCCATATCATCGCCATTGTAGTCGCACATCAAACGCTCGTTGGCTTCGTTGGAGTAGTCAAGATCTTCGGCAGATATAACCAGATCGTTCAGCGACATTTTCAGGCGTACCTGATGTGTTGTGCGGTTAGAATATATTGATATACGACGCAAAGAACTCAAAATCTCCATTCTGTTAATGGTCAGAGAGTTCTGATTGTTCGTTGGGATTGCATTTTCATAATCCGGGAAACGCTCGTCAATAAGACGGCATATCATACGAATGTTGCCAAAGCTGAAAAAAGCGTTCGATGCTGTAAATTCGGCCTTAACGGGTACATCGTCCGAAGGAAGGCAAGATTTTAAAAGATTAAGCGCCTTCCGCTGGATAATCATTGATGTATCTATATCCGATTTAATATCCGTGCGGCGATAGCGTACCAAACGGTGACCATCCGTTGCAACAAAAGTGGCGTTTTCTGCACCCATTTGTACGAATACCCCGGTCATTGCGGGACGTAGATCGTCGGTGCTGGTTGCAAATAATGTATTTGAAATAGCTGCACCTAGCGCCGAAGAGGATAAATCAACAGCCTGCCCACGGTTTACCGAAGGTGTTTTCGGGAAGTCTATCGGGTTTTCACCAGATAACTTATAGCGACCATTGTCAGAAATGATTTCAGTTCCAAACGTATCGGCATTAACCTGAACAGTAATGGGTTGTTCAGGAAGTCCGCGAAGCGTATCCAACAAAAGTTTTGCAGGTATAGCTATGGCTCCTTTTTCCGATGATTCAACTTCAATTTCCGTAATCATGACCGTTTGAAGATCCGAAGCGGTTACTGTGAGTGAATTACCTTCTAAAGACAGTAGGAAATTCTCGAGTATAGGCACAATAGGGTTCGTAGAAACGACACCATTTATAGCGGATAGTTGCTTGAGGAGTACTGATGACGAAACGACAAACTTCATAATTATTGACGTAAGTGTTTAGATATAAAGATATTATAAGTGATTTCTACTCTAAAAAAATGTATTGTAGGGGACAAAAGTAGGAAAAATTAAGTAGTCTCGGGCATCCTCAACCGAATTTTCTGATTCTGAGATAATGCCTGATCCCCCCAAATAAAGCAATAAGCGCAAGTGGAAGTAGTAGGTTGAGACTTTGCCAGAATTTTTTATTTTCTTGTATCTGGATTTTATCCAATTGACGAATACTCACCTGCTTGTTTCTAGCTGTAATTAATCCTTGGTCGTCCGTTAAGTAATCCAAAGCGTGCATTACCAGGTCTTTATTTCCGAAGGTCATTCCTGTTATGCGGTCGTATCCCAGGGGTAACGGAGCGCTTCTTTTATAATCGACATCATTTACGATGATGTCACCGTCCGCAAAAATGATCACTTTCCCGGGTGTTCCCGATGCCTTAAAATTGGCATGTCTTGGATCGCCGGGGAGTATTCTATTCGCATATAGCGAAGCAAACGAACCCTCCAACAATAAGCCCGCAATTTTAACACCATTGTTGTATTCCGCTGGTTCTGGTTGTTTTCTAGCTTCATTATAGCCTACAAGTGCAGGGGTATTGAGCAACTGGGTATATGGCGAGGTCATGATCAACGGAGTCTTATGGATTCCATCGGCTCTGACGGTATCCAAAGAGCTTAGAAAACGGGTGTATACGGCGTTGATGTTGCGGGTAACCGGGTGATTGCCCAGGTTGTTTAATACTGGGAAGAACCGCCACGGCATGGGTTTAATTTCAGGTTTATCGCCCATGGTGCCCACATTCAGGAGAATTTGCGCGCAGTTCATATCTTTCACCAGGTTGGTATTGAGTCGGGCACCCCATTTAAAAAACAGATCACCCAAATTGAGATCCAGTGGTTGTGCATAGGTTCCTTCTAGATTGACGCTATCTACATGTGCGCCATCTACGAAAAACATTGCGTGCCCGCCGCCCACTACATACTGATCAATTTTAAACTTTTCGTCTTCTGAAAATGCAGAATCGGGTTTAAGAATAAGAAGCGCATCAAGACCGTCATACGACGAAGGATTATTCATATCCAGAAAAACATCGTATTGCTGTTGAATGGTAGCAATAAGATCGCTGAGACGAGAGGGTGCAATTTGCGTATGGCTTACAACGAGCCCTACTTTTTTCCGCTCAGGATTTGCCAGTAAACGTATAGCAGACGACAATTCAAACTCCAATCCTTCCACTGATTGATTAAGTTGTTCGTCTGGGCTACTGCTTTTATTTCCTTTCAGTAACTGAACCGGCACGGCCAGAGTATCGGCTTGGACGATGGCACCGGGGAAAATAATTTTTTCGGTACGTTTTCCGTCTGGATCGGTGGCATGCAGATTGGTTGGTGTTAAGCCGCGTTCAACCAGATTTTGATATTGCTTTTTTCGTGCTTCATCATTGGTGGCACTGGAGGGATCAGAAAATTGAAAACTGAGCTTGCCGTTGGAATAGGTTTTAAACTCATCCAGCATTTCACGAGTTGCGTTTTCAAGCCTTTTAAATCCAGGTGGGAAATCTCCGGCAAGATATACATTAACCTGAACGTCCTTATCCAGATTTTCCAGAAGCTGTTTGGTCGCATCCGAAATCGAGTAACGTTTATCGTCGGTGAGATCAAGTCTGAAAAAAAGAAGGGACGCAAGCCAGTTGATGCCTGCCAAAATAGCCACAAGCGCTAGAAAGCGGAATATTGTTTTTTTCATGAAGGAAGAACGCCCGTTTTAGCGCAAAAATATAAAAAGAATACGGGAGTTAACGATTGCATATTATTTCTTGTATTTGCAGGAAGCGGGATCCGATGCGATATAGTACGATTTATAGTTAAGGGCTTTCGGATTCATACAACCTTTTAGATTCAGGAGCTGAATATTTTTAAAATCGATTGGATGACTTTCAGCCTGTAAGGCAATATAACCACTACCCAGCGCCGTATTTTGTTTCTTCATCCAATCTTCTTCACTTCCAACTTTACCATCCTTAAAAGTATGATTTTTCCCTACGTAACCTCCTCCGATTTTTGGGTTGGTGAATACGAGTACCGTGTCACCTTCGATAAGGTGGTATACGATTGAATCTCCCAGTACAATGGCTTCTGCTGAAACCCATTGGTCACCATTATAGGTTTTGGAAGTGGAGTTGATACAATGTTGCTCGGTTGTTTTTCCATCAATATCCACAATGGTTCCCGGTGTACAAAGGTTACCTGTAGTTCTTTCTCCGGCATTTAGACCTCCGAGGTATTGCATTTCCAGGGATATCGGAAAATCCTGATCCAGCCCTAGACTGGCGGCAGATTGGGAATGCAACATAATTCCACTGTTACGAACATTCCAGGATGCGCCTCCCGGCACCTGATTACCCGTAAACCGATACTGTAATTTTATTTTATAATGTGAGAATGGCTGATTGAAATACATATGGCCATATTCTGTGGTAAATTTCTCATACTCTTTGTAATTCACCCGAATCATACCATCCTCTACAATGAAGGTGTTTTTGTAGTTGTCGTTTACCTTATGACCTGCTATTTTGATATCCCATCCGGTTAAATCTTTGCCATTAAAAAGCGATTGCCATTCTTCCTGGTTTGATTTCTTTTTCTGCCCATAAACCGTCGGAATGATGAGGAAGGTGGCAACAAGAACTTTAAAAAATGTGCGCATAAGTATAAGATTAAAGGATATAACTAAAAAATGCCACGAATTCACAAATGATCACGAATGTAAAAGATTATTCATGATATAGGTGTATTCGTGGCAAAAATCACGGCGCTGTGGCCTATTCAAATATTTAAACTACCGTCTTTTTCTTTTTCCGCGCGGTGCAGCGTTGGTTGCTTTTCTGTTTTTAGGAGCACTAACCGCTTCACGAGGCGCTTTGGTACGTTGGCGTGGAGGTCTGTCGTTTCTAGACGATCGTGACGAAGAAGGTGTGGTTCCTGCCAAATATAGATCCATGCTCCGGCGTGCCAGATTGGTATCTTTTACCTTCACCTTTACCTGATCCCCAAACGTATATATTTTCTTGGTACGCTGCCCAACAATACGATAATTTTCTTTTTCGAGCTCGTAATAGTCATCTCCAAGGTCGGTCATACGGATGAGTCCTTCTGAGGCGGTTTCTGTAATCTCTACAAAAATGCCAAATTCAGTTACACCTGTAATAATTCCATCAAATTCCTTGTCATGATCCATCATACTCATGTATTCGACCTGCTTGTATTTGATAGAAGCTCTCTCTGCCTCAGCAGCCAAACGCTCTCTATCGGAAGAATGCTTAGAAGCGGCTTCATAAGCCTCTTTGTCAACAGATTTTCCTCCATCAAGATAATGCTGAAGTAAACGATGTGCCATTACATCGGGATAACGACGTATAGGAGATGTAAAGTGAGAATATCTTTTAAACGCAAGTCCAAAGTGGCCTAGATCTTCCACGCTATATCTTGCTTTTGCCATGGTACGCACGGCAAGCGATTCAATCAGGTTTTGCTCTGGCTTTCCTTCTACATCCAGAAGCATTTTATTCATCGACTTGGCAATCTTGTTTTCCTCCTCCACTTCCAGTTTATGACCTAATTTGGCCACAAATGTTGCGAAAGTCTTTAATCGATCAGGATCCGGTGCTTCATGAATCCGGTAAACCATCGTGTTTTTAACTTCGTCTTTGGAAAGGGTATATACATATTCGGCAACGCGTTTGTTGGCCAGGAGCATGAACTCCTCGATGAGTTTATTCGTGTCGTGGCGCTCCTTTTGATATATACCAAGCGGTTTTCCGTTTTCATCGAGTCGGAAGCGAACTTCCGGTGTTTCGAAATTGATGGCCCCATTTTTGAAACGCTCTTTTCTGAAAATCTTCGCAAGGGCGTTCATGGTTTTCAATTCGGCAACAAAATCACCTTCGCCGGCATCCAGAATTTGTTGCGCTTCTTCATAAGAGTATCTTCTGTCGGAGTGGATGACGGTTCGTCCAAACCATTCTTTCAATATTTTTCCTTTTGGACTAATTTCAAAAATGGCTGAGAATGCAAGTCTGTCCTCATTCGGGCGAAGCGAACATAAATTATTGGAAAGTTTCTCGGGGAGCATCGGAACTGTACGGTCAACCAGATATACGGACGTTGCTCTACGGAATGCTTCTTTATCTAATTCTGTTCCAGGAAGTACATAATGCGAAACATCGGCAATGTGAACGCCAATTTCAACATTTCCTTCTTCCAAATTGCGCAGAGATAAAGCGTCATCAAAATCTTTGGCATCTACCGGGTCAATCGTGAAAGTGAGTACGTCACGTATATCCTTGCGCTTGGCAATATCTTTCTTGGCTATTTTATCCGGAATTTTGTTTGCTTCTTCTTCAACGATTTCAGGAAATTGATACGGAAGGCCAAATTCAGCCAAAATCGCATGCATTTCAACATCGTTGTTGCCTGCTTTTCCTAAAACTGTTACAATTTCACCTTCTGCCTGGCTTCTGCGGGTAGGCCATTGAATTACCTTCACAATGACTTTATCTCCGTTTTCAGCTTCTTTGGTTTCCTCTGATTCAATGAAAATTGGATCGAAAAGCTTTTTATTGTCTGGTTGCACAACTGCATATCCGCGGTTGATTTCAATGATTCCGACAATTTCTTTACCGGCCCGTTCCACAATTTCAACCACACGGCCTTCTGTCCTGTTTTTGCCAGAATCTCCACGGGAAGATCTTCCCCCACGGGTATTTTTGGTAAGAGGTTGTATTTTAACAATATCTCCATCCCAGGCGCCATTCAACAGCTCCGCGTCTACATAAATATCATCTTCACGCCCTTCTATGACGATAAACGCGAAAGACTTGTTCACGCGGTCAACGCGCCCGGTAAGACCATGGCTTTCCTTTTTCAATGGTGCGGCGGAGTAGGTACCGTTGTTATTGAATTTAATTCTTCCGGCTTCCTCCAATTCGTGCAGTATGTCGTTGAATAGTGTGCGGACTTTTTTATCCTGTACACCAAAATGCTCATGCACATCAAATGGGCGGAAGGAATGTTCGCTATTCAGGTCAAAAAAAGCAGCAATATCTGCTTTCAGATTATCTATATAGGACACAATGTTATGAGGAGCATGTACCTCTTTCTTTTCAGTTGTGCCTATTCTTGTTCTCTTTTTATTCATTCATGTTGTTGTGGCCTAGCCTCATGGCTTGTCACCACATTTGTTATAGATTCTTAATTATTGGATTTGTCAGGATTGTACTCTGTCCTACTCTATCCGAGTTATATTTTCAGGTGCTATTAGGCCAAAGCCGTGCAGTCGTAGATAGATCTGTCCCAGCACCACTACGTCCTCTCTGCAATATCGACAAATTTTGGCAAGGTCTTTCTCCTCATAATAAACCCTTGTTACCTGGTCACCGCTCATTTCGTTTTTACTTCCCGGTATATCGAAAACGGCAGCTAGTAAATCCAGCGAGGTATAGCTTTTATAATCGCCAAATTTCCAAAGCTCCATGGTATCCTGATGCAATACTTCCCATGGTTTTTTACCAGAAATTTGAAGTGCTTTTGGTATCTGAATTCCATGTATGAGCATGCGCCTACATAAGAATGGAAAATCAAATTCTTTTCCATTGTGTGCACAAAGCGTAAGTTGGTCGGCAGGATATTTTTCTATGAGAGACTTAAATTCTAATAATAGCTTCACTTCGTCATCGCCGGAGAAGCTGCGAACCTTGAAAGCTATTTCATCTTTTTCATTCCAAAAAAACGCACCGAAAGCGATGCAGACCACTTTTCCGAACTCGGAATATATAGCGCCCTTGTCATAAAAGCAGTCTGCGCTAGAAATAGTTTCATCTCCTTTATTCAGGGAAAGGGATTTTTTGTCCCATAGTTTCTGCATGCGCTCAGAAAGCCTGCTGTATGAGGGCTCAGATGCAACGGTTTCAATATCGAGAAGCAGAAAGTTTTTTGCGCGTTTTCTAAAATCATCCGTCATATCCTGTGTGTGTTTGACGATTTTACGTCGCTATTCGTGTAAAACACCTTCCATACCGAATGGTGCTATCTCGACAATGTTGTCCTCCACGATGCTGTCGGGTACGAATATAAACTTTTTATCGTAAATCTGATTACCAAGGAAGTAGCTAATCCAGAATTCGTTGGTGAGATGAAATACATCGGGCATGATTGTCTCAACAACCTGATGTTTCTCAGAGGGAATCTCCGGAAAAAAATGCCGAAGGGTGGAAGTCTTTTGACCAGAGTTAATTCCCGATTCGGTATTACTATATCCTTTGGAGGTTACCATTACCGTACTAATGGGAGTTGGATTTCTGTTAATTACCACAACGCTCCATTCGGTTGTATTCTCTTCAACAATATTTCTAACGATGGCAACTTGTATACCCTCCACCGGGTGAAACGGAATATCTTTTTTCATAACAACTTACTAATTGTATTGGATTTAAGCTGGATTTTCGAAAAGCTCCATCTCAAATAATTGAGCCAAATAATTTTTGAGTTTAAGGGAAACCTCATGCATGTCCATAACGCTTCCGGTTTCCGCTGAGATGGAGGTAACCGCCTTATCTTCAATTCCGCATGGAACAATGTTTCCGAAATAGGAAAGATCGGTATTGATATTGAGGGCAAAACCGTGCATGGTAACCCAGCGGCTTGTTTTAACGCCCATAGCACATATCTTTCTAGGATTTTTCTGAGTGGTGTGGTCAAGCCATACACCGGTAAGTCCTTGTATTCGGCCCCCGTCCAGTCCATAATCCCCAATTGTCAGAATGATGGCCTCTTCCAACAAGCGCATATATTTATGTATATCGGTAAAGAAGTTGTCCAGATCAAGAATAGGATAGCCTACCAATTGACCCGGGCCATGATACGTGATATCGCCGCCACGGTTTATTTTGTAATATTTCGCATCGCGCTCAACTAACTCATCTTGTTGTAGCAAGAGGTGGTCAGGCTTTCCGCTTTTTCCTAACGTATATACATGAGGATGCTGGCAGAAAAACAAATGGTTGGGCGTAGCAATTTGTTCTGAATCGGATAAATTTCGATTCTCAGTTTTAATAGTAAGCGTTTCAGCAAAAATTTTTTCCTGGTAATCCCAGGCCTCCTGGTAGTCTATTAACCCCAAATTTCGAAAGCCTACTTTTTTATTGATGAGGGTATTCATGGATATGATCGTACATAATATTTCGGACTCCAAACTTCCGACAATTTTCTGTAACCTTTTGAGAGAAAACGAGTCTTACGGGAGATTTTCATCCTGTTGTATAGAATAACACCGTTTTGGCTAAAAAATGTTCATATGGGCTCACACAACGACACCGGAAGCTGGGGAGAGGAAAAGGCAGCGACTTTTTTATTGGAGAAGGGATATGAGGTGCTGGAGAAAAACTACCGTTATAAACACATGGAAATTGACCTCATCGCTCAGTATAAAAAAATGTTGGTTTTTGTGGAGGTTAAAACGAGGAGTGGCTCTGCGTTTGGCATGCCGGAAGAATTTGTTAATTACACGAAGTCGCGTCTGATCATGAAGGCTGCTGAACACTATATTTTTGATAAAAACTGGCTCTATGACGTTCGCTTTGACATTGTTTCCATTCTTATTTTACCGAATGGAAATGTGGATATTCGGCATATAGAAGACGCTTTTAGTTGAGTTATTTCACATGCGCCTGGAAACTTTGCCGGTAACGGAGTGGACTCATTTTAAAGGTTTTTTTGAAACGTTTATGGAAGTGAGAGATGTCCCCAAATCCACAATCGAAAGCAATTTCGGAAATGGCTCTGTCGGAGCTAAGTAATTGCTGAACAGCGAAATTGATACGGTATTTTCCATTTCCTTTTAAAATGAGGGTTAGCTCATAGGCAGGATGATAATGATACGGTACGGTAAACTTATCCAGATGAAAGAATTTTACTCCAAAGGAAGTTTGAGCGTTGGAGGGGATGTTTTCAAATTGAGGCTTCATCAGTGGATTTTTTAAGCTATGGTCACGTTAAATATATAATATAAGGACAAAATAAGCCATAAAATTGCCATTTTCGACCCATCGTGTTTTATAAAAAGACCAGATATTTGAATGGTATTATTATTTAACAATTTATAATTAAATGAATAATTCGACTATTCCTAACCTTCATTCGTATAAGACGATTTCTGAGGCTGATCGATTAAATTTTCGAGAAAAGGGGCATATTCTGATTCCACAAGTGCTGGATCAGGAGGAGGTTAAATATTATCGGGAGGTGATCAATACAGCTGCTCTTCGTTTCAATACAGAAAACCGGAAACTAGAAGAAAGAGACACCTACGGAAAGGCATTTTTACAAATTATGAATCTTTGGGAGCTCGACGAAAGGGTTCGTAGTTACACCTTAGCCAAACGGTTTGGTAAGATTGCGGCTGATTTACTAGGAGTTAACAGTGTACGTTTATATCATGACCAGGCTTTGTATAAAGAGCCGGGTGGAGGTTTTACACCATGGCATCAGGACCAGTATTATTGGCCTCTGGACACCACTAATACCGTTACGATGTGGATGCCATTGATCGACATTACTGAGGAAATGGGAATGCTGACATTTGCTTCGGGTTCTCACCGAAGTGGGTTTGTGGAAAACGTGGCCATTTCGGATGAGTCTGAGTCTAAGCTGGAAAAATTTATTCAGGACAGGGGATTCGAAGTGACCAGGGCTAAAACCATGCAAGCTGGTGATGCTACCTGGCATTATGGATGGACGTTACATTCTGCTCCGGGAAATCAATCTGCCGAGGTCATGCGGGAAGTAATGACCGTTATTTTCGTAGCGGATGGTGCCAAAGTGACGGAACCGCAGAATGAGCATCAGGAAGCAGACAGGCAGCGTTGGATGTGTGGCCTGCCTGCGGGAAGCATCCTCAACTCCAAACTAAATCCGCTTTTAGTATAACCATCCCATTTATTTATGGGCGTATATATCCGTTTCAAACGATGGTGAAAACTTATATACGGTAGGAGCCTGCAATCGATTGCTTTTTATTCGAAAATGCAGAAATATTGCGCTTTATAAATGGCGCTCAATTAAATGAAAAATTTGAATTTGATGATTGGAGTCCTGATGGTCTCCACGAGTATATTGATTGCTCAACCTGCTCCCGTTCACAATTTGCAATTTCCTACGCTGGCGAAGGTCTGGGATGAAGGGATACCCTTGGGAAATGGAATGGTTGGGGCCTTGGTGTGGCAAAAAGAGGATCGGTTGCGTTTGTCTCTCGACCGCGCGGATATATGGGATATAAGGCCGATGAATGGACTGCATCGGGAAGAGTTTAAATACAAGTGGGTTGAGCAGCAGGTTGTCACAAGGGATTATAAACCCGTGCAGCAGTATTTTGACGAGCCCTATGATCGGGAAGCTGCCCCATCTAAAATTCCTGCAGGTGCTCTGGAGTTTGACACAAAGTCTCTTGGTGTGTCGGAATCCGTCCATTTAGATCTTTCGAGTGCCATTTGTACGGTCAAGTGGTCGTCCGGTGCGATGCTCAAAACTTTTGTACATGCCAAAAATCCTGTGGGCTGGTTCCGATTTGAAAATGTGCCGAACAATTTTACTCCAGAGCTCGTACCTCCTGTGTATCAAAATGCGGAGGGATTAGGTAAAGCAGGTAATTCTGTTGAAGGAAACGATTTGAGAAGGTTGGGTTATGAGCAGGGATCTGTTGTGAAAGACAAGAATACCATAACATATGCTCAGGAAGGTTATGGAGGATTCAGGTATGAGATCACGGTGACTTGGAAGAGAGTTCACTCAAGTGTTTTGGAAGGGGTTTGGAGTATATCCTCCCATTACCCCGATAAACCTAGTGCAGCACGTGTGGAAGATCAGGTTATAGCAGCTCAGAAACGAGGTTATGCGCAGGATTTACAGTCACATCAGGTTTGGTGGAAAAGTTTTTGGGGGAAGTCGTCGATTCGCATACCGAATCCTCAGTTGGAAAAGCAATGGTTTCTAGAACAATACAAGTTTGGTTCTGCTGCACGCCGAGGGGCTCCACCCATTTCGTTACAAGCTGTGTGGACAGCCGATAATGGCAGAATTCCACCATGGAAGGGCGATTATCACCATGATTTAAATACCCAGTTAAGTTACTGGCCGTCGTATAGCGGCAATCATCTTGAGGAAGCTTTGGGGTATTTGGATCATCTTGATGAGAATAGGGTAAACTATAAACGTTATACCCAATTATTTTTTGAAAAACCCGGTATAGCGGTACCTGGTGTAACGACTCTCGAGGGCACTGAAATGGGAGGATGGATACAATATTCGTTATCGCCAACAGTTTCAGCGTGGTTAGCCCAACATTATTACCTTCAATGGAGGTATTCGATGGATTCAAAATTATTAAAAGAAAGGGCATACCCCTGGGTAAAAGAAGTATGTGTTTTTCTCGAAAATGTAACGGTAAAAAATGCAGAAGGCATTAGGCAACTGCCCATTAGTTCAAGCCCGGAAATTAATGATAACAAACTAGAAGCCTGGTTTCTAAAAAATACAAATTACGATTTGGCTTTGATGAAAAATGCATTCTCCATTGCATCAAAAATGGCAAAAGCCGTAGGAAACGAGACTGAGGCGGATCATTGGGAAAGTATATTGATGGAATTTGGAGCGCTGGCAGTAACAGGTGATCATGCATTAATGGTTTCTCCTGACCTTCCCTATAAGCAATCGCACCGCCATTTTTCACATGTCATGGCAATACATCCCCTCGGACTTATAAAATGGGAAGATGGTGAAGCCGCCCAAAAAACGATCCGAAATTCCATTGATTTATTAGATCAAATGGGGCCCGATTGGTGGGTTGGCTATTCTTATTCATGGCTTGCCAATTTGAAAGCACGCGCTAAGGATGGAAAAGGAGCGGAAAAAGCACTAACGACCTTTGCCGGTGCTTTTTGCTTACCCAACAGTTTTCATGCCAATGGAGATCAGACAAAGTCAGGCTTGTCAAAATTTACGTATAGACCATTTACTTTGGAAGGAAACTTTGCTTTTGCAGCAGGTATGCAGGAAATGCTGATACAAAGTCACGCTGGTTTTATAGAAATCATGCCGGCCATTCCAGATGACTGGCAAAATGTGTCGTTTCAGACCCTGCGTACCGAGGGGGCATTTTTGGTAAGTGCGGATCGTAAAGACGGTAAGCTAACGAAAGTTGAAGTGATCGCAGAAAAGGGGGGAGAAATAGATATTAAGCTGCCTTTTAATGCATACAAAGTGAGTGACGGATCTGGTATAAAGGTCTCTCGTTCAACGCAAGGTTGGGTAAGACTCACCGGAAAACCTGGTAGCCGCATTGCTTTGCAGTTAAAAGAATTATGATTTAGAATTTGGTTAAATTGGAGTGGGATTTTGGGATTTATGAGGAGTTTTGGACTGACTAAAAAGGATATTTAAGAGAAATAGGTTTTCATTCGGATTCAATAAAGTTCGATTACCAATATTTATGAAAAAATGGACTTTTATCTGCCTTGGAGCAGCGGTGATTCTTTTGTCATCCTTTTCCTGGTCTGGTTGGTTTGGGAAAAAGGTTGATTACAATGCTGACGTGAAACCGATCCTGAACAAAAACTGCATGGGCTGTCATGGCGGTGTAAAAAAGGCCGGGGATGTTAGTTTTCTGTTTGAACACGAAATGTTGGAGCCGGGAAAATCGGGTAAAATACCCGTTGTCCGTGGGGATGCGCATGCCAGTGAAATGATCCGAAGAATTTTAACGGACGATCCGGATGAAAAAATGCCAAAGAATAGCCCCCCTCTTAAGGATGAAGAGGTCGAAATCTTGAAAAAATGGATCAATGAAGGTGCTGTTTGGGAAACGCATTGGTCTTATAAGCGAATAGAAAGACCCGATGTACCCTCTTCCCGTACGATTTGGAATTTGTTTGGATTACTCAATAGCAGTGAAATTGATTGGATTAAAAATGAGATTGACCAATTTGTCATTAAAAAAGCAAAAGATCAGGGGCTGACAGTTTCGCAAGAGGCCGATAGGGCGACGCTCATAAGACGAGTTAGTCTTGATTTAACGGGACTACCTCCTACGGAAAAGCAGGTGCAAGAATTTCAAAATGACAATTCTCCTGATGCATACGAAAAAGTAGTAGATCGTTTACTGAAATCACCAGCTTATGGTGAGAAATGGACTTCCATGTGGCTGGACCTTGCCCGCTATGCGGATACCAAGGGTTATGAGAGTGATGGTGGTCGTACGATGTGGCGCTATCGGGACTATGTGGTGAAGTCTTTTAATGAAGATAAGCCATTTGACCAGTTCACCATTGAGCAGTTGGCGGGCGATTTGCTCCCCAAAGGGAAGGATCACTTCCCGAAGGAGGAAAATATGATAGCCACTGGTTATCACCGAAATACAATGACAAACAATGAAGGTGGAACCGATGACGAAGAGTTTCGTAATGCCGCTTTGATTGACCGGGTGAATACCACCTGGGAGGTTTGGCAGGGCACAACCTTCGCTTGCATTCAATGTCATAGCCATCCTTACGATCCCATTCCCCATGAGGACTATTTTAAGTACGCGGCGTATTTCAACAATACCCGGGATGAAGATTTGTGGGATGAATGGCCTAAGTTAAGGCTATACAAAGGAGAAGATTCGGCCAGGGTTGAGCGCGTGAAGCAATGGATACTTCAAAATGATCCGAAGCAAATTGAAGAGGTTACGCAGTTTATGAAGGTGATGGAGCCTAAAATCAATGCGCATAATTTTATAAAGGGGGATCAGTCTACAGTTTTGCTCATTTCGTATTACGGCGTAAAGGACAAGGGCAATGCACAAATTCCTAAGGTGGATTTATCGGGTGTCGGAAACGTCGTAATGAACATTTCTACCCGTGCAGAAAATGCGGTTCTAACTCTTCATTTGGACAAATTAGACGGCCCGGTGTTGTCTCAGATCAAAGTACCCGTCCGTGATACGGTTGTCGTGGCTCCAATTATAAAAACCGAAGGAAAGCATGATGTATACCTGTCGTTGAAAAGCCCTAAATCACCTGAGGAATGGGTTAGGATTACATGGATGTCTTTCCAGAAAGCGCTACCAGGAGCCGACAAGCCCGGGTATGATCGGATTGTAGCGGATTATGCCACAGTATTGACGCGTCCAACGGAAAGTATACCCGTTATATGGGAAGGAAGGGGTGATTTCGCCCGGAAAACCAATGTTTTTGTAAGAGGTAACTGGATGGTGAAGGGAGAAGAAGTGCAACCAGGCGTTCCTAAATTGCTCGCACCTATGCCTAAAGAATACAGTAACGATCGGCTGGGACTGGCCAAGTGGATTGTTAGCCGGGAGAATGCATTAACCGGTAGAGTGATTGTAAACCGGTTTTGGGAGCAACTTTTTGGGCGGGGAATTGTGGAAACAGTGGAGGACTTTGGTTCTCAGGGTAGTGAACCTACCCATCAGGAGTTACTGGACTGGCTTGCCGTAGATTTTATAGAAACAGACCATTGGAGTGTCAAGAAACTCCTGAAAAAAATGGTAATGTCGGCTACGTATCGGCAGAGTTCGAAAACGGATCCGGAAAAATTGGAGAAGGATCCTTATAATATATGGATTTCACGGGGGCCTCGTGTTCGTTTGAGTGCAGAGCAGGTGAGGGATCAGGCATTGGCAACCAGTGGATTGATATCGTCAAAAATGTATGGACCAGGCGTGATGCCACCTCAGCCAGACAAAATCTGGCAGTCTCCGTATAGCGGAGAAAAGTGGACATTAAGCGAAGGGGAAGACCGTTACAGACGCGGGGTATATACCTACTGGAAACGAACGGCTCCTTATCCATCCATGATCACTTTTGATGCGCCTAGCCGCGAATTCTGCCAGTCCAGAAGGATTTTGACCAATACGCCCTTGCAGGCTTTGGTAACACTTAACGATCCTGTATATCTCGAAGCTGCGGAAAAATTAGCAGAAAATATGCTGAGGCGGGGAAAAACACCGGAGCAGCAGTTGACTGCGGGTTATCGTATGCTCACTTTTCAACCTATTGAACAGAAAAATCTGAATGTATTGGTGAAGGTCTATAACGAGGCGCTGGGGGTATATAAAAGGAGGCCCATGGACACGGACAGTATTTTATCTTATGCAAAAGAAAGATCACCTGAGTTAGCTGCATTGACTATATCGGCCAATGTCATGCTGAATTTGGACAAGGTGGTAACGAAGGAGTAAACCCGATCGGAGCGCTACAGGCGGGCTGAACGGCAGTAGTGATACAATCTCATTCAGTCTGGTTGCGCCATGCAGACCGGGGTATATACGATAAGAAAATCAATTTTCCGGACCTTGAATGGGTTCAATATCAATATGGAAAAGCTTTTAAAGGAACTGCAATATGCGGATTTGCAACGCCAGACCAGGCGGCATTTCCTTCAATCCTGTGGATTTGGCTTGGGTGCGCTTGGGTTAGGATCTTTATTGAGTTCATGCGGAAATTCAACCGACAGCCGCGTTGAGGAGGAGATTATGGCCAAAATACCTCAGTTTGCGCCTAAGGCCAAGCGGGTGATATATATCCATATGGCTGGGGCGCCCTCTCAGCTGGAGTTGTTTGATTATAAGCCGGAATTGATAAAATATCATGGTAAAGACTGTCCGGCTGAGTTTTTGGAGGGGAAAAAGTTTGCTTTTATTCAAGGTGTACCCAAAATGCTGGGTCCGCTGGGTAAGTTTAATCAATATGGGCAGTCGGGTGCGTGGATGTCGGATTATGTGCCGTATTTACAGACGGTGGCAGATGAAATAACGTTCATCAAAGCCATGCATACCGATCAGTTCAATCATGCGCCTGCACAACTGCTCATGCATACGGGTAGCGCCCGTTTGGGACGGCCTAGTTTAGGGGCGTGGTCGGTATATGGTTTAGGTTCGGAAAATCAGAATTTACCAGGTTTTATTGTTCTGGCATCAGGTGGACAGCAGCCCGATGCGGGTAAAAGTGTGTTTGGTAGTGGTTTTTTACCGTCGGTATATCAGGGAGTTCAGTGTAGGACGGGTGGAGATCCGGTTCTATATGTGAGCGATCCGAGCGGGATGAACCGCAATATGCGAAAGCAAACCATTGAGGCGATCAATGAAATCAATCGCCAGACTTATGAGGATGTACAGGATCCGGAAATTTTGACCCGGATTAGTCAATATGAAATGGCTTTTAGGATGCAGATGTCGGTGCCTGAGGTAATGGATGTTTCGAAAGAGCCGCAGTTTATTCTGGATATGTATGGAGTAAAACCGGGTGAAGGTACTTTCGCCATGAATTGCCTACTGGCCAGAAAGTTGGTCGAAAACGATGTTCGGTTTGTGCAGCTATTTGACTGGGGGTGGGACGGACACGGCACCTCCAAAGACCACAACGTGGAGGGAGGCTTGCGACAAAAATGTAAGGAGTCGGATCAACCCGTGGCGGCATTGATTCAGGATCTTAAAATGCGGGGCCTACTGGAAGAAACGTTGGTAATTTGGGGAGCGGAGTTTGGTCGTACACCGATGCAGGAAAACAGAAACGGATTGGTGATGCCCTATATGGGACGCGATCACCATCTGGATGCATTCACCATGTGGATGGCCGGTGGAGGCGTT